>JAJFHR010000024.1 GCA_021775515.1 Hyphomicrobiales bacterium
ATTGCGCCTGATACATCATGAGTATGATCGTGCTGATGAGCATAAATTCCAAAAGTTCGCGCGCCGCTGTCACCAAACATTCTCAAATAGGCCGGGTCCTCGCTGACAACATCGGGATGGCCTTCGCAGCACACGTGAGCATTCAGGCAGATGACCCGATCACTTTCGGCCATGACAATATGCAAGTCATGCGAGATCATCAAAATTCCACACCCCCGCTGGGCGCGAATGTCGCTAATCAATTGATAAATCGCCACCTGGCCGGAAAAATCCACGCCCTGGACCGGCTCATCCAGTATCAATAAGTCGGGATCGCGTAACAAGGCGCGGGCCAACAACACCCGCTGCTGCTCGCCACCCGACAGCGAGGCCACGGATTGATCTATCAGATGAGCAACCCCGGTGGTGGCCAAAACCTCTTCTGCCTGCTTTCGGCTTGCCGCGCAGGTGAGTGTCATCAACCGGTAGACATCCAAAGGAATTAGCGGATCGACGGCAAAGCGCTGCGGCACATAGCCAATCCGCAACCCCGGCCTGCGGTCCACCCGGCCACGCGTTGGTGTCAGCAATCCCAAAACAACATTAACAAGTGTGGTTTTTCCAGCCCCGTTGGGACCAATCAAAGTCACAATTTCTCCCGCACTTATTTCAAGGTGAGCTTTGTCGAGAATTTTTCTTGCCCCGATGTCAACATCAATGCCGCGGGCTGCAACGAGCCGCTGTGCAGAATTACTGGTTGTCATGGTCAATTCCGTTTCAGGCCGTGCAGCAATGGGCGCACTTGCCGGTTACTTCGACAAAAGGTTCATCAATAGCAAATCCCGCCTTGGCAGCCGCCGTTTGTATGGCCTGCGTCACCTTATGTTCTTCCAGTTCGCCAACCGCACCGCAGGCTTTGCAGATCAATAATTGCACCGGACTTTGTTCGTGACGATAATGACAGGCGGTAAATGCATTGAGGCAGGAAATGCGGTGAACCAGGCCAACAGACATCAAAAAATCCAGTGCGCGATACACCGTTATCGGGGCTGTACGCCGCCCCTTTATTTCCATGGCTTCCAGAACATCATAGGCACCTGTTGCTTTGTGGCTTCTGCCAATAACCTCCAATACCCGCCGTCGCTGTTCGGTAAGGCGCACGCCAGCCTTGCGACAAACAGTTTCGGCGTGCACCATGAGTGAGTTCACACATCTCTCATGATCGTGTCCAGGTTTGGGGAAGGATTGGGATTTCATATATTCAACAACCACAGCGCTAATTCACAAAGTATAACATCATTCGTAACGTTATATTATAACAATTTCAAATTGCATTCAAATTCACTTATTCGACAGAACAATGCAGACTGTGATTTAATTTCAATCACGATCAAAACAAAAACAGGGAACTGACATGAAAGCACTGGTGTTGGGCTGCGGGGTCATCGGAGTAACAACGGCTTATGAATTGGTCAAGGCCGGGCTTGATGTCAGCGTTATCGACCGCGAAGCTGAACCGGCGCAATTTACCAGTTTTGCCAATGCCGGTCTTGTAACTCCCGCTCATGCCTATGCCTGGGCCAATCCGTCAGTTCCCATGATCATGCTCAAATCATTAATCCGCAACGATACTTCTGTACGTTTTAAACCCTCGTTTGACCCAGCCCAGTGGCGTTGGTCCCTCGCCTTTTTGCGGCAGTGCACTCAAAGACGCGCGATGGAAAACACCAATAGAAAATCCAAGTTATGCCTTTATTCACTGGCCTGTTTGCGGGAAACTGTAGCTGAAACCGACGTAAAATATGATCAAAAAAAGACCGGGCTGTTATACAATTACCGCTCCGCGAAAAAATTCGACGCAGCGATGAAGAAGGCCGATATATTGCGTGCCCACGGTATTAGGCTCGAAGCCCTGACGCCTGATGAAATGGTTGCAAAAGACCCAGCTCTTGCGTCAGCAAAAGATCAGATGGCCGGTAGCCTTTTTGCACCGGACGATGAAAGCGGAGATGCCTGCATGTTCACTCAGGGCCTGGCTGAGGTTTGCCGGTCAAAAGGGGTGAAATTCCAGTTCAACACCACAATTAAGGGCGTTGAAACCGAAGGTGACAAGGTAGTGGCAGTTCGCACTGACAGGGGCAACTTCAGCGCGGATATTTATGTGATCTGCCTGGGCATTTACAGCCCGCACATCGCCGCAGAGTTAGGCCTCAAAATACCGATCTACCCGGTCAAGGGCTATTCAATGACCCTGGCCGTAAATAACCCGGACCTTAGCCCCAACCGTGGCGGCGTCGATGAGGATAATCTGCTGGCCTATTGTCCGATGGGCAACCGCCTTAGAGTAACGGCAACGGCTGAAATTTCCGGCTACTCAAACACCTATAAACCGCACAATTTTGCCCATATGACGCGGGTAATCAAATCTCTTTTCCCCGGCGCCGGCGATTTTGAGCAAGCCAAATACTGGGCCGGCTTGCGGCCGATGACGCCCCAAGGCACCCCTTATTTTGGTCCGGCAAAACATAGCAATATTTGGCTGAACACCGGCCATGGTCATATGGGCTGGACTATGGCATCCGCGTCAGCACGAATTACCCGCGATTTAATACTGCAGAAAAAACCGGAAATTGATCTTGCCGGTTTTCTGCTGACGTAGAGCAGATTAAATCGGCAACCGAAGTTTCGTTCTATGAAGGTGAACCATGACCGCAGCAACCCCCAACCAGAAAACGCTCTCACCGGCAACGAAGGAGCTCTATCACTTGCCCTTCGAAACCGACAGGGGCATCTCGCAACGTGCAGCCATCGGCGTGATCGTTTTGGCCACTGACAATACGCTCGAATATGAATTCAGACAGATATTTGATTTGCCAGGTGTTGGCCTTTATCAAAGCCGAATTCGCAATGAAAACACCATCT
Source organism: Hyphomicrobiales bacterium (assembly GCA_021775515.1). Taxonomy (GTDB): domain Bacteria; phylum Pseudomonadota; class Alphaproteobacteria; order Rhizobiales; family JAJFHR01; genus JAJFHR01. Next base: position 2,902 of record JAJFHR010000024.1, read on the forward strand.
CACCAAAAACCCTGAAAGCCATGGAAGCCCGCATCACCGAGGCCAGCGATGTTATTCTTCCCGGGTGTCCACTCGATGTCGTTGCCTACGGATGCACTTCTGCATCAATTATCATCGGCGAAGAAAAGGTTTTTGACCAGATACGAAAAGCCCGGCCGCTGGCTAAATATACAACGCCTATAACTGCAGCTTTTGCAGCTTTCAAAGCCTTTGGCGCACAGAACATCGGTGTACTCACGCCCTACCGCAAAGACGTCAACCAGAAGGTAAAAAACTACATTGAAAAGGCCGGATTTACCGTTCCGGTATTTGGCTCATTTAATGAAGAAGATGACCCGACCGCAGCGCGCATTAGCCTGCCTTCTATAAAAGCAGCAGCTCTACAAGTCGGTGCTCATTCCGACGTTGATGCTGTATTTGTCTCCTGCACCAGCTTGCGCCTGGCGACAATTGCCGCAGAGATTGAAAGCGAACTGAAAAAACCGGTAACCTCCTCCAATCACGCCCTGGCCTGGCATTGCCTGCGCCTGGCTGGGATTGAGGACAAATTGCCAAAATTTGGCAGCCTGTTTTCCCTACAGCATGATATAGATCACAGCTAAACCTCGCCTTGAAGCGATCCCGAAATCAACCGCGCGGTATCAATCGCCAAAGGGACAATTTTTTCAACGACCTCGTCATGAGACCATCGCGGCATATATACCGGTATCTGGATCGCGGCTATGGCCCGCCCATCATTGTTCAACACCGGAGCCGCGGTGCTGATTTCATAAGGCAGGCTCTGTTGAACACCAATGTCATAGCCATTTTTACGGGCAGCTTCCAATCTGTCGTCAATTTTTTTTCGATCCGTAATCGTCCACTTGGTCGCAGGCTCAAAGCTGGATGCATCCAATACCGCTTCAGCTTCTTCTTCCGGTCGCCCGGAAAGAATGGCCATGCCTCCGGCAGAATAAAACGCCGGTATCCGCCGCCCTGAAACGGTTGCCCGATAGGCCGATTTTTCATGTGGTATTCGAACGATATACAAAAGATCGGCACCTGATAGCTCACATAGATTTACTGTCGTATCATAAACCTTGCTGGCTTCTATCAGCCTAGGCATGGCAATCTCGGCGATGCGATTGGAAATGAGATAGGTATAGTAAAAATCTACCAGCCTGTTGGCCGGGCTATACCGGCGCGAATGCGGATCCTTCTCGAGATATCCTAAAACGACAAATGTATTGGTAAAACGTTGGACAGCACTTTTATCCAACCCGGACAACTCAGAGATGTCCTTTAGGCTCAAATCCCGCAATCCGTGTTCGCGCTGGCCCTTGCGAAAAGCCTCAAGTATTCGAAACCCCTTCTCAACAGAGTTTACAAACAAAGTATCGGACCCTCTGAGGGCATGCGAAGAGGCGGGGAAGTTTTTCATCATTTTACACCGGAGAGAAAAGAATACATTCGCTGAAAATATTACAAAATAATACCAAATGTTAATATATAATTTTTCGAGTTAATAATCAAACTAGGGATTTTTGCTGCCACAACGATTAACAACACCAGCCCGCCCCAGCTCCCAACCTGGCTTTTCATCCAGTTGACGAAGCCCACAAGTATAGCTACGATATTAAAAAATAACAGGCAACATTATATTATAATACCAACTGTTCGAAAATTGTTGTGGATTTCGCATTTTTTTTCGAAATCACAAGCCAGCTAAATCTGCAAAAACATTTTTCCTACCGCGCATGTTTGCCCACAAGTTACGTGCAAAAAAACAAAACCACTAACCAAGGGAGGAGTTTAGATCCAATGATACGCAAAGGATTATCAATAGCCGCAATTTTGGTTGCCGCAATTTCCTGGATGGCGGGAAACGCATTTGCCGGCAAGGCGGATGACACGCTGGTGTGGACTACCGACCGGGAAGCAACGGTCGCAGACCCATATTTCAACAACACTCGTGAACTCGTGATCATGGGCCATATGGCCTGGGACGGCCTGCTGTTCCGCAATGTTGAAAGCGGCGAGTTTGAACCGCTGCTGGCAACCTCGTGGACCTGGAAAGACAATGTCACGCTCGATCTGGAATTGCGCCAGGGCGTAAAATTCCATGACGGCTCTGATTTTGATGCCGACGATGTAGTTTACACGGTTAATTTTACGTCCAATAAAGACAATGGCGTTCTCACCTATAAAAACGTCTCGTGGATGAAAAGCGCTGAAAAACTCGGTCCCTACAAAGTCCGGCTAAATCTCAAAAAACCATTTCCGGCAGCATTGGCCTTTTTGTCAAATGTCGTCTTTATTATGCCGTCAGGTCTCTATGACAGCGCGCCGATGAAGGCAGACGGCAAAAAGGATTTCGGCGCTGTTAAACCAGTTGGCACCGGTCCTTATGTCATTACTGAAATCAAGGCCGGCCAGCATATCATCATGAAGAAAAACACCAATTATTTTGATGGCAGCCCAAAAGGCAAACCTCAGATTGGTACAATTACCTTCCGCACAATCAAGGAAATGAACACCCAGATTGCCGAATTGCTTACCGGCGGCATCGACTGGATGTGGGACGTCCCCAAGGACCAGGCCGAACGGCTGGCCGAAAATTCCTCCATCACGGTTGAAAACGCCAAAACAATGCGGGTGTCGTACCTGGCTTTTGACGTCGATGGCAGCTCCAACACCAAGGTTTTTCGAAACAAAAAAGTCCGCATGGCAGTTGCCCATGCAATCAACCGGGAATCAATCACCAAAAACTTGGTGGGACCGGCTTCGGTAGTGATCCCGTCGGCCTGCC
>JAJFHR010000231.1 GCA_021775515.1 Hyphomicrobiales bacterium
TGGTGGTTAATTTAGGTTGGAATGCTATAGGTTCATACTCTAACTGCTGCAAACAGGCGCTCATCCAACGAGGAGTTCTTAAACAGAATTTATACGGAGAGGTAGTATTTTTTGTTCGCTATCGGGCAATTGGGGCCGCCGAATTCCGTTCAACTCACCACCAACCTGGTCAAGTTGTCCTATTTCCTCGGCACAGTGGCGGGCTTGTTGCGTGATCCAGTCTTCAAAGGCCTGAATTTTTTCTGGCACAATATTGTGGTTGGGATAGACAATGTGCCATCCATTTTTATTGGGCTGTTGAACATCAAACGGAGCAACCAGCTTTCCGGCGATAATATCGTCTGCGACGTAGGCTCGATTTGCCACGGCAAATCCCAGCCCCTGACAAGCCGCTTCAAAAGATAGCATGCAACTGTCGAAAGTTGTACTTGGCGCGGTGTTCAGAACTTTGGGAGCTCCGGCAAATTTCAGCCACGACTTCCAATTAAGTGTGCAGGTTTCGGAGTGCAGTAACCGGAACTGGCTCAGGTCTTCAGGCCTGATTTCCCTTATTTTTTCTCGCGACAATTTTTGATGCAAAAGGGTGGGGCTGCACACTGGTATAAGGTCCTCTATGAGCAGCAGTTGCTCATAAAGACTTCCAAAGCTTCCCTGACCATAACGAATAGCTAGATCGGCATCCTCTCTGGTAAAATCAATCGCGTTGTAGGTCGTTGATATGTGGAGATGGATATCTGGGTGCATATCCTGAAAGCTTGGCAGGCGTTTGAGGAGCCAACGAGTTGCAAAGGTCGGTAACACACTAATTTTTAAAACTTTCTCTCGTTCAGGATAACTGACTTCAAGGCCTGCTTCGAGAATTTTATCAAGTGCTTCGCGGACGTGGGATACAAAGGCCTCACCGGCGGCGGTAAGTAATACGGCATTACTGCGCCGGTGGAAAATTCTGAACCGCAGCTGGTCTTCAAGATTCTTGATCCTCTGGCTAACGGCCGATGCCGTAATCAATTGCTCTTCGCCGGCGCGGGTGAAATTTCCCAGCCGGGCGGCGCTTTCTACAATACGTAGCGAATTCAAATTTATTTGCCGGAGATGAAGCACAATTTTCTGTTTAAGATTCTCTAATAGTAGCCACAGGATATTTAACTTTACACATTGCAGGAAATTCGACCATCCAAATTTTCACCACAGTAGATTCAAAATTGCCGATGTCAGGCTGCGAATATTAAATTTTTCCCGCAATATCTGATAAGACAAGCTGTAAAAAAATCTAAGGCATCGCGCAATCACTGAAAAAACACTTCGCCTCAACCCACTTTGTTATTTGGTTGGACCGGCATATGTTTAGGTTCGTAGCTTGCTATTTCAAACGAACCGGCATCCCGAAATTAAGTCCTAACGCGAGCAGCAAATTTTAGCGGTCAAAAATCCCAATTATAAAATCTGCAATTTCGCTTGATGAAATGCAAGGGGAATTAATGTCATCTGCCATTGGCAATCCATAAAAAACACATATCACAGATTTCATTTTTTATCTTGACCCAATTCGAAATCTTGAGTGAGAAGGTTAATTTGTGGCAGCTTTAACCCAAATTTTTCGAATTAGCCTAGTGCGGTTACAAAAGCCAAGATGAGCGAATTCTCACTGGTCAATTCCGCAGGTCACACCTTTGCAGGAGCAATTTCGCGCCATATGGGGCCGATTTTATCTTGGTGTTTGACCGGAATTTGCGGCTTGGAATTTAGCCGGTCGCGAGAATTTCTGCTGAAAACGACTGTTGATTTGCTGCATTTACTTATTGCACGGTTTTTTGCTTAAGTTTCTCTAATGGCAGCCAAAGGATTGCTAAATTTACACAACGTCTTTTATTCGGCCATCCTGATTATTATCATTTTATCTTTTTAATCGTTGAGGCCAAGATATGAATATTCAATATCCCCCCACTATACTCAATTACATGAGCCGTGAAGACATCGTTGGTCATTCAACCGCCTGGAAAGTTTCAGACTTGGGAGCAGTGCAATACAAACACAATTACGATCCCTCTTTGTTGGCGGTAATTGAAGAAAAAGCCCTCAAGCTCAAGGAAGAACATGCTTTTAAAAAACATTTGGATCTGACTTTTATCACCGGGGCTGACCGCTTCATTCCCGAGATCAAGGAATTGATAAATGATCAGTCGCGGTTGAACCGTGTGAGCGACTTTGCCGGTACAAAACTTGAGCAATATCCTCTGTCGATTGTTGGGACTACCGTTACATTTATGGGACCTGAGGATGGCAGCGTTGATTGGCACTGCGATGGGGTGCCGCTCACTGAACTCATTCCGCTTTCAATCAGCGATCCGATCGAGGGCGGTCATCTTGAAATTTATATGAATAATTGTGAGGTCGGCAAATCCCAGGTTGATGAGGGCAAGGCGATCAGCAGCAAAGATATCGTTACCCTTGATCATCGGGAAGGCTATTCCACTCTCGGTCATTTCCTTGGTGTTCTTCACCGTACAGCACCGATCAAATTTGGCAACCGAGTGACCCTGGTTATGAATTTGCGTTCAGTTGCCAAGCCGTTTGTGGACGATAATCGCTTTTTTTATCTGGCTGCAGATAATGATCACGACGAATCCGACTGGATTGAGGAAATGATAAGGGATGTGCGTGAAAAACAGCTTCCAGCTTATCGGAAATTCGAAGCTGAAAGAATGATGAAGACCAAGGCCAGTGAACTTTCCAAGAGAATGTCTTGATAAAAATAAACGGTTTAGCGCTGGCTACGGGAGCCGTTTTGTTGTGGTCGACAAACGCTGTAGGTGCAAAGTTTGCTTTGGCCGAACTTCAGGTTCAGCAAGTTCAGTTTTTGCAATTTCTTGGCGCAACATTTGTGTTTCTGCTTATAAAACGATTTTCGCAGGATCACACTAAACGCAAGAAATTATCGCTTGCAGGCTTTTGCCTTGGCGTCATCGGCTTGCCTGGAACTATGGTATTTCAATATTTGGCGTTCAATGCCGGGCCGCTTGTGGAGGTTAATTTAATTGCTTATTCGTGGCCGCTTTTGACTGCGATTATGGTCATATCTTTAAAAGATACTGCCCATCCTGTTTTCCTCCTGCTTCTTGCACTCATAGGCTTTATCGGCTCCACGCTTGTGATCGGATTTTCCGGGATTGATTTTTTGCAGATGAAATATGGCTGGGGGTTTGTTATGGCAATTTTGTCAGCTCTTTGCATGGCAATTTATACTGTCGGTACGGCAAAGATCAATTTATCACCGCAAAGTGTTCTTGTTCCTGCCGGATTAGTTGGTCTCGCGGGCACCCTTGTTTGGTGTTGGGCTGGCAACCCTGAGTGGACTTCGTTACCTCATATTCTCGCGGGGCTTTATCTGGGCATTGGTCCCATGGGCTTTGGCTACCTGTTGTGGGCATCGGCTCTGCGTTCGGATGGTGCTGGACGTATTGCCATTTTGGGATATTTGACACCGCTAAGTTCAACAACACTTCTATGGTCCTTTGGCGAGACACTGGAGCTGCCGGTATTTGTGGGCGGTGTTTTGATTGTAACCAGCTGTGTGATGATAGCTATTTATTCTCCTCCAGCAGTGAAAGTAGATCATGTCTGATGCAAATGCAGCTCTAAGTCAGGCTGAGGCTCTTCTGGAAAATTATGGCAATGGGGCACGCTTGCAGGCTGCCCTTTCTGCACACCGTGCTCTTCAGCTAAAAGATCTTGACGCCTGTCGTTTTTGGAAACAGGTATTGGATTTCCTGGAGCGTCATAGAACGGATTAGCCAGGTTTTTGACCCCGTGGGTTTTGCTATTAGATTTTCTTAATAGGTAAGCGGCCAGCTTGTGTATATTTTATTTCCCGGCTGATCAGCTTGTTACGGCTGATAGAAATGGGGTGAAAAATTGACAAGTTTAGCTAGGGGACCCTCAAAAAATGAGGGGACGTCAGGGGCGAGTATTTCTCGCAGTTTGTCGCCGGATTATGATGCCAAGGAGTTAATCAGATCCTATGCAGACCGGGCAGGTGAGGAAGCGGTGTTGCGGGCCTATTTCGCGGAAGGTGAAAGCAAAGAGGATAGAGCCCGGTTTTGGGTTGAATGTTACAAACACATTGATGAGGGCTGGATATCATCAAAAACCGACCAGGATCAGGTGATAAGCTGTAACATCGTTCGTAAAAAATATGGTGAACAGGCTGTTGAACAAGCCTTGTGTCGAGCCTATTTTTCCAGGTGTGCCGGTGATGTTTCCAATACGCGTTATTGGTTGAATTGTTATCTCTACTTGACGAGATCCTGAGCAACGGATTGCGGCTGAACACAGTCGCATTTTGCTGCAATAATTATGGCGATTTCATCAAACCTGTTCCTTGGGTTTGTTTTTACTGATGAATGGGTATCAGGATTTTTCTATGGATTTTCGTATTGGCGTAGCTGGATGCGGCCGCATGGGTCTGCCGATGGCAGAAGCTTTGTTGGGTGCAGGATTTTCAACACGCGGATTTGATATTCGGCCACGCCGGGAATTCGGTTCTTTTGCTGATAACATGCGACCCGATCCACTTGAGTTTATAAACGACCGCAATATCCTCCTCACCGTAGTACGGGATATCCAGCAAACCGATGAGGTTTTATTTGATGATCAGGCTCTGGTGTTAAATGCTCCGCAATTAACCCACCTTGTCATCTGTTCAACTTTGTCTCCGCGCTACCTATTTTCGCTCAAAGACAGAATACCCAGCCATATTCATCTAAGAGATGCGCCAAGGTCCGGGGCAGCAGTTGCAGCACTCGAAGCGCGTTTATCGTTCATGCTGGGTGGTGAAAAAAATATCCTCAACGATCTTGAGCCAATGTTTGCTGCCATGGGGAAAACCCTCCATCATACGGGCGCCTTTGGCTCAGGGATGACCGCAAAAGTGTTGAACAACCTCGTTGCCGCCAGCTCGGTTGCAACCACCAGGTGCGCTTTAAATTGGGCAAATCAGCTTGGTATGGATTGCGAAAAGTTATTATCGGTGATGCACGACAGTTCCGGTCAAACCTGGTTTGGCAGCAATTTTGACACAATTGAGTTTGCTCAAGATGGTTTCGATAAGGACAATACCCTCGGGATTATCAAAAAGGACGTTGAAAGCGCCATTGATGCCATGCCGGCAGGAACAGAGGATGAATTGCCACGGGCGCTAATTGCCGCAATTGAGCGATTGACCAAGCATTAAGGATAGGCTTGTCGCCAGGTTTTCAATAGCGACTCGGGTTTGCGGAAATTTATAAAGGATTATACAAGGCTCTTGTGGCGTTGTGTGACGTGGGTTTTGCGGCTATGCCGGGGAACAATGGATAAGTTTTGGTTTTCCAGCGTTTTTTGAGTTTTACACTAAATCGGAGCAAATTTTGTGACGGGTGCAAAGTGAGCCCTCAGTGGATCGTTGTCATTTATGACTAGCCACCCCGCAAGAAACCCGCATAATGAAAATATGTCAGCATTCATTACGTATTGAGGGAGTATGAGTAAATTCGTTGCACAAAACCCCGGCTTTGAAACCCGCGTCAGGCAAAGTTTCAACCGGCAGGCTTTTATGACTTTTCTCGGTGCAGAGATTGTCCGCGTCGGACCGGGGATCGTGGATGTCGAGTTGTTACATCGTGATGAATTGTGCCAACAGCATGGGTTTTTTCATGGCGGGGTCGTTGCAACGATAGCTGATAATGCCGGAGGCTATGCAGGGTTCAGTTTGCTTAAAGCTGAAGATTCTATTCTTACAGTCGAATTCAAGATAAATCTGATTTCGCCGGCAAATGGTGAAAAACTGATTTCACGCGGTCGGGTGATTAAGTCTGGCAGAACATTTTCTGTTTGTGAGATGAATGTGTTTAGCTGTACCGGTGCCAATGAGGTGATTTGTGCAACTGCTCTTGGCACATTCTTGACAATGAAAAATACGAAGGATGACCTGATTTCAAAACGGGCCCTGGAGACTTCAGATGATAGCTAATGATTTTCCTTCCCTTAACTTCGGTCTGGATGAAACCGCCGACATGCTGCGCGATACGGTGCGCTCGTTTAGCGACGATAAAATAGCACCACGTGCGGAAGAAATTGATCACACTAACCAGTTTCCACGCGATCTTTGGCCCGAATTAGGCGCGTTGGGTGTTTTGGGGATTACCGCAGAAGAGGAATATGGCGGCTCAGCCATGGGGTACCTTGAACACGTGGTGGCGATGGAGGAAATCAGCCGTGGATCAGCGAGCGTGGGACTTTCTTATGGGGCGCATTCCAACCTCTGTGTCAACCAGATCAGCCGCAATGGCAATGACGAGCAAAAACAGCGTTATTTACCCAAACTAATTACCGGCGAACATGTAGGCGCGCTGGCAATGTCAGAACCGGGTGCTGGGTCCGATGTGGTCAGCATGAGGCTCAAGGCGGAGAAAAAAGGCGATCGTTATGTGCTCAACGGCAATAAGATGTGGATCACCAATGGTCCGGAGGCCGATACGCTTGTTGTTTATGCCAAGACCGATCCTGATGGCGGGTCACGGGGAATTACGGCTTTTCTGATTGAAAAGAGCTTTAAAGGGTTCTCAACGGCGCAAAAGCTCGACAAACTTGGGATGCGGGGCTCTGATACCTGCGAACTTGTGTTTGAAAACTGTGAAGTACCGGAAGAAAATGTGCTTGGCGGAGTGGGCAAGGGCGTAAAGGTTTTGATGAGCGGACTTGATTATGAACGCGCCGTGCTTGCCGCCGGTCCGCTGGGCATTATGCAGGCCTGTATGGATATGGTTGTACCCTATGTGCATGAACGCGAGCAGTTTGGTAAACCTATCGGCACGTTTCAGCTCATGCAGGGTAAACTGGCTGATATGTATACGACGATGAATGCGTGTAAGGCATACGTTTATGCCGTCGCACATGCCTGTGACAGAGGGGAAACTGCGCGTAAAGATGCGGCCGGTGCAATTTTATATGCGGGTGAAAAGGCAACCTGGATGGCGCTTGAAGCTATTCAATGTCTTGGCGGTAACGGATATATCAATGAATATGCAACCGGTCGTTTGTTGCGTGATGCCAAGCTTTATGAGATCGGCGCCGGCACATCGGAAGTTCGGCGGATGTTAATAGGTCGAGAGTTGTTCGAAGAAACCTCCTAAGGGGTGAATTTTAATTTGGTTCTAGTGCCCGAAACGAAAGTCGAGGGCAGGGGTGATAAACTACAGAGATACCCCACACCATTAGCTCAACAGGGAGCCTGCCACATGACCAAAGCCGAAAATGATGCAATCGTAATTGTCGGATCCGCACGTACACCCATGGGCGGGTTTCAGGGTGATTTTAGCAATGTCGGGGCGGTTGAACTGGGCAGTGCCGCAATAGCTGCGGCGGTGGAACGGGCGCAAGTTGGCGCAGAAGACATTGACGAGGTTTATATGGGGTGTGTGCTGCCGGCCGGGCTGGGCCAGGCACCTGCGCGCCAGGCAGCCTTGGGATCGGGCCTGCCGCAGTCGGTACCGTGCTCGACTGTTAATAAGATGTGTGGTTCGGGAATGAAAACGGTAATGATGGCTTATGACGCACTTCACGCCCGGCCTGGTGATGTCGTTGTCGCCGGTGGCATGGAAAGCATGTCCAATGCACCCTATCTTTTGGCCAAGGCACGTTCGGGCATGAGATTAGGCCATGGCGAAGTCAAAGATCATATGTTCCTTGATGGGCTGGAAGATGCCTATGACAAGGGAAAACTCATGGGAACTTTTGCCGAAGCAACGGCACAGCATTATCAGTTTACCCGCGAAACGCAGGATAATTTTGCCATCACTTCCCTGCAACGCGCCAAACAGGCAATTGACGATGGATCTTTTTCATCAGAAATTACACCTGTCAGCTATCGTTCAAGAAATGTGGACGTGACGATTGTCAATGACGAACAACCGGGCAAAGCAAATATTGAAAAAATTTCCACTCTGCGCCCTGCCTTTGCCAAG
>JAJFHR010000232.1 GCA_021775515.1 Hyphomicrobiales bacterium
CACCGGCTTTGCGATAAAGACACGCGCAAAAACAAAGGGTTAAAGCGTGTCTCGCAAAAGTGGGCACCGGTTTTGCGATAAAGACACGCGCAAAAACAAAGGGTTAAAGCGTGTCTCGCAAAAGTGGGCACCGGTTTTGCGATAAAGACGCGCGCAAAAAAGGGTTAAAGTGTGTCAAATGAATCCGAAAAAAGGAGACACGCTTTAGGGTTTGATTATTCTTTATCGCTCAAAAAGTCCTCGGCACTTAGCCGGTCTGCGTCATTTTCGGCACCTAGATCTGCTTCAGCGGCAATATAGTCTTCAGTCGTGCGAATTTTGGGACGAGGACCCCCACGCATCGGCTCGTCAGCAGGATTTTCCATTTGTTCAATGACACGGCAGTCATCGCACATTTTAATGAGGTTCTGAGACGCGTCATCGGCAAACATCGTATGTTTGCCGCCCAAGACGGAGAGGATATGCTCAACCGTGCTTTTGGTGCCAAAATCCTTGCCGCAGCGAATGCATTCAAAAGGCTCTTCAGAGTGCAGGGTCTCCACCATCATGGCATCCTTCGACAGGTTTAAACCCGGCGAAAGTGTTATGACGTTTTCCGGGCAGGTTGTCCGGCACAGCCCGCATTGAACACAGGCAGCTTCCGTAAACCGAACCTCCGGTTGGTCGGGATTGCCCGCCAGCGCATCTACAGGGCAGGCGCCAATGCAGGCCAGACATAAAGTACACCCGTCGGTATTAATTGAAATGCGGCCGTATGGTGCACCGGCCGGCAGGGGAATTTGCTCCTGAGTTTGCGGGGCGTTTTCGTTAAGTTTGACGATCGCCGTGCGCGCAATATCCCGCTTTCCGCCGGCAACTTCAAAATTCTGTGGCGCAAGTTTTGCCAGGTCAATCGTTTCATAAAGCAAGTCTTCCACACGGTCGGGATTGTGTTCATCAATCAGACTGACACGAGCCTCATCACCATAGCCCATGGCCGTCAAAATGGCGTTGGTCAGGTCAACCTGGTCGATCAGACCATCCAATTCATTGCGGCGTTCCTGGTTTACCAGGAAGTAGATTTTTTGCGCACCGAACGCTAAAGCCGAACTTAGAAAGTCATGGCCGATCTGAGTGATTTCATTTACCCCAAACGGGATTACGTTAGCGGGTAATCCACGTCCAAAACGCGACATCATAGCAATGGCTTGACTGCCATAGCTCTCGTCATGGATGAAAAGAACCGGGTTCTTTCCCTTAGCGGCATTGTACCCCTGCAACAATGATTGAACCCGGCCAATCAGATTGACCCGGTCGGGATAGTCATAAGAAACCGCACCGGTTGGACAAACGGCCGAACAGGAACCGCAGCCACCGCAAATAACCGGATCAATGCGCACCTTGTCACCATCTGGCTCAATTGCCGAAGCCGGACAAATATCCAGACACAGGCTGCACCCGGTCTGGCTGCTACGGGAATGTGCACAAATGGCGTCATTGTAGGTTACGTAAATGGGCTTTTCGAATTCACCAACTAAATCGCTGATATCAAACATCGCCTGTGCGACGGCTCCCGGTTTTGCCGGATCTACCTGAAAATATCCATCACGGCGCTCAGGTGAGGCAACCAGCGGCAAATCTCCGGTCATGTCAAAAATGAGACTGCACTGTGAGGATGCGCCATCGCGTTCCATCTGAAACTGCAACGAGGTTTTGGACGACGGCACAACGGGCGCGTATTTGTTGACGACAATTTCAAAATCGCCCAAGTGTCCTTTCACGCCAACGATTTCGCCGCGATAAATAGGCAGAGCGGATACCGATGGCGGCACTACGTCATCACTTTCCTTAAGAAGAAGGGTAACACTCAGCCGGCTGGCGAGACTACTGGCCACCTCAAGGGCCTCTTCGCCCTTGCCGTAAACCAGGCATACGCCATCAGACTGAATAGCCGTACTTCCGGCGGGCTTTCGGTCAAAAGCTGCTTCTTTGAGGAGCGCGGCAATTTTTGCGGTTGCCTTGGATTTGGCGCTAGACCAGCCTGCGCGCTCGCGAATATTGACAAATCTTAACGCTGCCTCGTGGGAGGCTTCTTCGGCAAGCTCCCGAAATAACGGCGCTTCTTGCGTGCAGGCAATCAACAGCGGTTCGTCAATCTCCAGCGCCTGATTAAACGATGGAATTCCCGTGCGGCAAAGATTTGTATGCACCTCAATTTTTTCGTTGCTGCCCAAGGCTTTACAAAGCTTGGCACCATCAATGTCCATGGTGTTTTCACAATTGCAAACCAACAGATTTTTTGAATTTATTTTCATTTTTCAACCAATTTTAAAGCCACCGAACCTGCAGGATAATATAGTGGCAAACCTGCGGTAAAGGATGTGGTTTTTCGCATTGGAGAAAAAGATGCTGAATTTTTTAATCTGTCGAAGACAACCAAACAATCGAATTCTTTAATTTACAGCCATACGTGTTTCATGATGCGAAATCTAATGCCATAGTGCGCATAACAATGTTACAAAAGCGAATGAAATTTTTGGCAAAAAACTGATGGAAGCAACCCAGACATTACAGGTCGGCATTGTCGTTGAGCGACGGAAAGTTGATCATGCCTGGACCGATTGGTCGTGGAAAGTCATTGATGTTGTTGCTGAGCCGCCTCCGGTTGATGATTGGACGCAACTACGCTCGGGCGAGGACTGGACCTGGTTTCATGCCGCCTCCATGCCGGTAGAAATTCATCACAAGGAAACAGAATCCTACGTATTTAATCTGCAGTCAAAAAAGCCTGCCGTTTATGTCGTGCTGACGGATGATGAGGATGTGGCAGAAGATATTTCACTGAGAGTTCATCTGGTTACGGTTTCGCCCTATGAGGCTCAGGATTATCTCGATTCTGGTGAAGACATGGTTGAATCGATGGAAATGCCGGAGGAAATGATCGCCTGGCTCGAGACATTTGTTGAAGAACACCATGTCGAGGAGCCATTTATCAAGCGGCAGCGCGATAAACATAAGGTTGAGGAGCACAAATTCGGTCAGGAACCGATTTTTGAACTGAGAAACCGGCAATCACCACAGGTGAAAAATGACTGAAGATAAGGAATTTTTAAGCCGGTGGTCTAAACGCAAACTGGCGGTCGAACAGGAAACAGCGGATACCGCAGCACCTGTGGTAGAAGATACGCCAAAGCCCTTGGAGGTCAAACAAGAGCAACTGGCCCGCCTAGAAGAAGGTGACAGCGAACTTGATACAGACGAGATTGAGCCGGGCGATGCCGAGCCACACCCTGCTGAAGGCATTGATATAGAAGAACTGAAATATGATTCAGATTTTACGGTTTTTATGAATGAAAAAGTGCCGGAAACCGTGAGGCGCATGGCGTTGCGGAAATTATGGCGATCCAACCCTATTCTTGCCAATCTGGACGGCATGAATGATTACGATGAGGACTATACCGATGCTGCCGCGGTATTAATCAATTCGGTTGGAAAAGTGCTCAGCGGCACCCGGGATAAAATCTGGGATGATGAAAAAATCGCCGAAGTTGAGGGCAAAGTTGCTGAATCAAACAGTGACCAAGATGATCTTAACAATAAAGATGAGCCAGAGGTTGAGGAAATCGACGATTTAGACGATTTGGACGTCGAAGACATGGATGATTTCGACGAACTGGAAATCGCCGACAATATCGAGGCCGATGCCGGGGAAAAAACCGAGGAAAACGAAATCGATAAAAAACCGGTTTAGCTGGAACCGTTTGCTACTCTGGCGTTTTGCTTAAGCCCTCATCTGCAAGGTGTTGGCGCAGCATATCCTGATATTCGGCCACCATTTTACCAACAAATTCCTCATGTTTTTCAACACCCAGGACATGTTTTGCGACAAATGCGCTATAGCGTGTTGACGCATAGACAAACGCCATGTGTAAATCCGTTGCCTTGACTTTTTTATTTTCACGATTGGCAACATCAATGAATTTATCGGCGACATTGAGAAAGCTGGTTGTGTCCAGATTACCTTCAGTCCTTGCCGCCCGGCGGTCTTTGCGATTCATCGATTGTGATCCCTGTGTCAAAATTTGAGTTGCCTAATACTAGAGTAAATTATCATCAATTGGAATTAATTGAGGAGCAATGAATGACCAGTTTCTAATCTGTTTAGACCAACAGCCTATACCGGCTCGAATGAATTTGACCGAGCGCAGGTATTGCTGAGGGTTTTGCAGTTGAAATGCGCTATTGAAGCGGTAGGTAAATTACCTCATGATGCCGGCCAGATGACAATTCCCGCACCCTATAAAAATTTGCAGAAGCACGTTTTCTTATTTGGCATGTTCGCAGGCCTTCCCGGATATGCGAGCGCTCAGGAAATTGCCTGCCGGGCTCCCGAACCCGTATGTGCCGCCCGCCAGGCGGTATTTGTTATTTCCTCCTTTGACCCGGTGGCAAGTGCGGTACGAATAGCTCCTAATTTGCTGGTAACTAATCGCCATGTGATCGCGGATAAAACTACTGTATCGATAATCATGGCAGATGGCGAAAAAATTGACGGCAAGGTAATTCCGACAAATTATGGCGGAGATTTGGTATTAATCGAGGCGAAAAATCTCCCTGTGGGACCGGTTTTGCCAACTGCCGAAGCCGATCAAAAATCGAGCCTTTTTACCATTGGAGCTGATTTTTCCCGCCGCAAAATAAGAGTTTATCCGCCGGGGAAATTATTACTCAAACCCTCAAAAACCGCCCGTTTCCCGAGACTTTATCACACGGCCTTAAGCCAACCCGGTAATAGTGGTGGGGCACTGGTCGATGAAAAAGGCCGCCTGATAGGGATCATCACCTCAGGTGGCGAGGGCCGCTTCGAAGCATTTCCGATAACCGCAATCAAAAAATTAAAAACTATGAGTGGCGAGCAATACGCAGCAGCCTCGCAAAAAATAGGTGCAGCTCTTAGAAATTGCGTTGAGTTTCAGGAAAAACTGCCACGCGGCAAACGCTTGTCAGCACAAATGGCCAAAGAGCTTGATGGTATCTGTGCCGTAAGTGGCAACCGCCAGCTTATGGATAGCGCGGCGGTTTTATTGGGTCAGTCGCGCCATTTGGACTTGTCTCAGCAGTTGTTGAAAAAAGCGCTTATGCGCGATCCGCAAGCCATCAACACCCGCCTCAGCCTGATCACTGCGCTGACTTTTGCCGGTAAATTTGAAGATGCCCTGCCGCATATAAAAATACTATTGCCGATCATTCCCGAAGACGCAATGTTGCAAAGATTTGCGGTTCAGGCAGGAAAATTTTCCGGTGATATGGCGTTAGCCCGCGCCGGGCTCGACTTGGTAAAAAAGCACAATCCCGCCCAGGCTGAAGCCGCAACTAGGTTTCTCGAAGCCCCGCTGCGCCCTCGACCGGCACCAAAACGGAAACCGAATTAGACAGTTTAATCGTACAGGGTTTTTAAAACCCTTCCTGATCGGGCAGGGCTATCCAGCCATATTTGGTTGCAGGTTTTGCCCGCGGGCGCGGCCCGGCAAGTCTGACGATGGCCGATTTGATTTCGGATGCCGTCCAGTCAGGGTGTTTCATTGCCAGACGAGCCGCCAGTGCGGCAATGCGCGGAACCGCATAACTTGAGCCGGAAGCTTTGCCTTTGGCTCCACGATGATCAATGACATCAAGGCGTTCTGCTGGAGTTGAAATATCAACCGACTTTACTCCCCAGTTGGACTCTGCAGGCAGCCGGCCAAAGGCGTCCGTCGAAGTTACCACAATAAAATTATCCAGATCAAAGCTGGCAGGATATACCGGCTCAACATCTATGTTGCGACCATCATTTCCAGCCGAAATAACAAACAATAGCTCCGGATATTTTTGGGCCGCGCGCGCGAAATTTTCCCATTGTTGACGTTTATACCCGCCCAGGGGCATTGCCACGATACGGGCCGGAGTTTTTGTAATTGCTTCGACCATTTCACCAAATCGGCTGATATCCCGACCGGGGTGCCGGAATGGAATAATGCGAACCTCAGGTGCTTCCCTCAGTAAAATGCTGATTACCGAGGTGCCGTGCCGGCGCGGTAAAAAAGCCGGAGAGACGGGGTCAAGATCAAACGGTTGAGTGTCGTTTTCATTAAAATCATATCCCAGAATTTCACCACTACTGTTGCGGGCCAGGCGGCGGGCTATGAAGGGTAAAAGGTAGTTTACACCGGAATCGAAATGCGCCACAGCAACGCCGCCAGGGTCTTCGCCGGCTGGAACCGGAGGGTTCAGCAATTCGGTGGTATCTGATCTTTTCAAATTTTTGGAAAAATGTTGAAGAGAATGCAGCCGTCCATCAGCCTTATAGGTCAAAAAAGCGGCTCGTCGCAGTGAACAATTGGCGCCAAGGTCAATCAGCAGGCGCGGAATAAGTTCAACGCCAGGGCCTTTGTTGGCTTCGAAAAAACTCAACCGGGTTTGCTGGTTGGCCTGGCCGATAAACCTGGCATTCACATCCAGCCGGTTACCATTCTGCAAGGCGGCGATAGCTGCATAAAAACGCCTTGATTTGACAACCGGGGTGAGAGAAATAAGACCAGACGGCGCGTCTGCGAGTATTTTTTTTGCCAGGTCAGCAATTTCGAACCCGGTTTCACAGAGTTGAACAGCAAATTTTTCTGGCCACAGTGGCGGTGAATTCGCAGATTGAGATTGTGCCTGCCCGATAAAAATAGAGGTCCCCAAGATCGTGAGGGATAATTTTATATGCCACATGATCAAATCAGCTTAACATTTTGAATTAACTTAAAAATATTCATTCATTTTTTAAAAGAAATTGCCGCGTTGCTGGCTAGCAGTGTGGCAATCTCGGCGTCCCCAATACCTATCTCGCCGAGGACCTCCAAAGTATGTTGGCCATACAGTGGTGCAGCATCTTGAACCTTGCCGGGTGTGTTGGAAAATTTGACAGGAAGACCAATGGTTTTGACTTTACCCGCTGTGGGGTGGTCAACCTCTGTCACCATTTCACGAGCAACAACTTGCGGGTCTTGATGCATCTGTGCGATTGAAAGGACTGGACCTGCCGGAACACCGAATTTTTCCAGTAATTCCAACCATTCATCTGTCGTTCTTTCGGCAAAATGTTCGTTGAGCAAGCCAACAAGAGCTTCCAGATTTGCCTGCCGGGCTTCATTTGCACAAAACCGCTCGTCAACATTAAGCTCTTCGGCACCGATAACTTTCAGCATCCGCTCCCAGTTTGTCTGATTGGCCGCACCAACATTTATCCAGCCATCCTTGGATCTGAATGATTGATAAGGCGCATTGAGCGGATGAGCTGAGCCCATCGGGCCGGGTGAGATGCCGGTGGCAAAACATATCGCCGATTGCCAATA
>JAJFHR010000233.1 GCA_021775515.1 Hyphomicrobiales bacterium
AACATTGGGTTTGGCCTCCGCAGCAGCTGCCCCGCAACGTTCAGATGCACCCTCACAAAAGTCCTTCTGGCCTTTAGGTGATCGTGTTGAAGTAAAAGCGTTAAAGGATTATTACGTACCTTTCAGGTCTGTCCGGCCCAACAAAAAATATGGCGACATTCCGGCTCGTCCGCGGTTGTTGATCGAAAAGGGTGACGACTTTTTGGGTACAGGAAATCTCAATCCTGGATTTGAGGTCCCTGTTATCGGCGCGGTTTGGCAACCAAGACTGTGGTCTTACCTGATCTACCGCTCGACTTTGCAAACTTTCGATAATGGCGCGCCAGGAGTCCCGCGGGAAACTGAATTTGCCCATCGCCTGGATTATTTTGTCAATTTACAACTGACTGGAACGGAAAAAATTCTCCTCGGCCTGCGCACCTTGGACAAAAACCGGCCGCGCAGATTTTCACGCTATACTTTCTCCGGCCGAAGAGAAGGTTTCAACAGCAATATTAACATTGGACTTGAAACACTTTTCTTTGAAGGCGATCTTGGCAGTTTAATCCCAAACCTTGATCCGGCAGGCATCAAACCAATTGACTACGGTTTCACCGTCGGTCGTCAGCCCATAACCTTCCAGGAGGGTATGCTGATCAACGATACAATCGATGCAATCGGGCTGGTGCGCAACAATATTGTATTCCCTGGTACATCCAATCTGCGCATTTCTGGAATGTGGGGCTGGAACCGTCTCGACCGAAACGACAACGGCCGCAACTCCAACGAAAATATGTTCGGACTTTTTATTGCCGCCGACGCCCATGTCAGCACCATAAATCTTGACATGATATATGTTGACGATTCAAGAAACGGCGATGCCCTCTATGTCGGCGCCTCAGCTATTCAACGCATTAGTTCACTGGGCAATTTAAGTACGGCGTTTCGCGTCAACAGTTCCCTTGCCCTCGATAACACGATCCCCGGAAACGTCGTTGGCAACGGCACATTGATTTCGCTTGAATTGTCAAAAACCCCGCATGGCTCTGATGACATTGCCTATTTTAATTCTTTCATCGGCATCGGCAACTTCACCCAGGCCGGTCGTGAACCGGTTGTCGGGGGCCCACTTGCCAATATGGGAATTCTCTTCGCCTCTCCGAGCCTGAGCACCTATCTTTCTGAACTTAATCCATTCACTAAAAATGTGGTTGGTGCTGTGTTGGGATATCAGGCCTTTTATGATCACAAGCGTCGCAATCTCATATTGGAAGTTGCTGGCCGTCATGATTACAACAATGACGGATTTGACCAATTAGGTTTTGGTTTCCAACTACAACAGGCGGTTGGCCAATACGTCCAATTGCAGTTTGAGGGGTTTTATACTCTAAACGAAGGACGCGATGACGGCGCTGGCGCCCGCGCGGAAATACAAATCGTTTATTGAGACCAGATTTCAGGGCAATCCGCCTATAAAACAAAAAGGGTAGACGTCTTAAAACGTCTACCCTTTTTGATCCAGTTGAGTGTCAGGTTGAAGTTTCGCCCTGACGGGGAAGTCTAAAACAACCGCCGCTCAAACAACGCCGTAGGCCAGCATCGCGTCGGCCACTTTAACGAAACCGGCAACATTTGCGCCCTTTAGATAGTTCACATAACCATCTGGTTCCTGGCCATATTCAACGCATTGATCATGAATGCCCAGCATGGTCTTTTTCAACAGCGTTTGTAAATCACCTTCGCTCCAGGAAATTCTGGCGCTGTTCTGGCTCATTTCCAAACCGGAGACGGCAACGCCGCCGGCATTAGCTGCCTTACTTGGCGCAAACATTATTTTAGCTTCTAAAAAAGCATCCACGCCAACTTGTTCCGTTGGCATGTTGGCGCCTTCGGAAACACCACGGCAGCCGTTTTTGATAAGCAATTTTGCCTCGTCGCCCGAAACTTCATTTTGAGTAGCACAGGGGAAGGCCAAATCGCACTCAACCTCCCAAGGCCGCTTTCCTTGATGAAATTCGACATTGAATTCATCAGCATATTCAGAAATGCGCCCGCGTTTTACCGTTTTGAGATCTACAATCCAGGCAAGTTTTTCTGCATCAATACCATCGGGATCAAAAACATACCCGGACGAATCTGACAACGTAACAACTTTGCCGCCAAGCTGGTTGATCTTTTCAACCGCGTAAGTGGCAACGTTGCCTGATCCGGAGACCACGCAGGTTTTGCCGTCTATGGTGTCGTTCTTAACCGCCAACATGTTTTCCATCATGTAAACGGTGCCATAACCCGTAGCTTCAGTGCGGATCAGGCTGCCGCCAAATTCAAGCCCCTTGCCCGTCAATACGCCGACAAATTGATTGGTCAGGCGTTTATATTGACCAAAAAGATAACCGATTTCTCTGGCGCCAACACCAATATCCCCCGCCGGCACATCAATATCCGGGCCAATGTGGTGATATAGTTCATTCATAAATGCCTGGCAGAAACGCATAACTTCAGAGTCAGATTTTCCTTTTGGATTGAAATCCGATCCACCCTTGCCACCCCCCATCGGCAACCCGGTCAACGAGTTTTTAAACGTCTGCTCAAAGGCCAGGAATTTAAGAACACTCAAAGTGACGTTGGGGTGAAATCGCAGACCACCCTTGTAGGGCCCAATAGCGTTATTGTTTTGAACTCTATAACCACGGTTAACCCGAATATTCCCTTCGTCGTCCTCCCAGACCACGCGGAAAATAACAACGCGGTCCGGCTCGGCCATGCGTTCCAAAATCTGTTTTTCATGATAGTGCGGTTTATCAGAAATATAAGGAAAGATACTGTGGGCAACCTCATAGACTGCCTGATGAAATTCCTGTTCACCAGGGTTCCGGCGCTGCACGCCAGCATAAAAACGTTCGAGATATTCCTGGGTCTTTTCCGGTGTGGCAATTTTCGACATAGTACCCCCCTCAAGCGATATCACATGATCCTGGTGACAGCGTTAAGTTGTCTGGCATTAATCATAAAAGCTTGTCAGCCCTGAAAACGCTACCAAATACTGTGAGTCCAGGAAAGGTGTATTCGCCTCCTGCGCCACTCACCTTGTGTGAATAACTGCTTATCGGAATTTTTGATTGGCCTACGCCGGTTAAATCAGACCTGAATAGACCTATTTTGATGTTCCAAGGCCGCATTTGTGCACCGTTTTACCGGACATCCACCAATTCATCCTTTAGACCGACTTTGCTTGTGGGCCTGTCGGTGCTATATGAGGCACAGTTTTGCTGGTAATCGGCGCTCTTAAGCACCTTTAGCCTGTTTGTGAACCGAATTTTCAAGACAACGCCGGCCGCGGCTTTTTTCCAAGTTCACGTTACTGTATTCCTGACGATAAGAGGTTTTAATTCATGACAAAAATCAAAGTCGAAAATCCAGTTGTCGAGCTAGATGGCGATGAGATGACCAGAATTATCTGGCAGCTCATCAAAGACAAGCTCATCCATCCTTATTTAGATATCAACCTTGAGTACTATGATCTGGGAATGGAAAGCCGCGATGCCAGTGATGACCAGATTACCATTGATGCGGCCGAAGCAATAAAAAGGTGCGGCGTCGGGGTCAAATGCGCAACCATTACCCCTGACGAGGACCGCGTCGAAGAATTCGGTCTCAAAAAAATGTGGCGTTCACCCAATGG
>JAJFHR010000234.1 GCA_021775515.1 Hyphomicrobiales bacterium
GCCCCTTCATAAGCGAGGCGACTTCTCCGGTATGAGCCAACTTGACGGCGGCATCGGCAGCCTCGTGCTCGCTTGGCGTATCAACAATCTGAAAGGTCGAAAGGTTTATATCTCTAGCCGTAAGCAGGGTTTCAATTTTGCTTTTGTTACCGACCAAAACCGGATCAATTAGTCCTGCCTCGTGTGAGGCAATGGCACTGTTCAGGGCAACTTCATGATCGGCTCCGGCTATGGCCATGCGTGTGGATTTAATTTTTTGCGCTTTTTTCAATACGCCCTTGGGCACTTCGAAGGGAAGGGTGCTCAACATTCTATGCACCGCCCGAACTAGCAATAAGAGCCGAAAAATCGGCCGCTGCTGCTTGAAGGTCTGGAATATGCTCGCTCACTTCCTCAAAAGACATGCGCTGTTTAGGTGCATGAATGGACAAGGTGGCGCAGAGCTTTCCTCTGGGTCCGGTAATGGCAACCGCGATGCAAAGCATGTCGTACAAAAATTCCTCGTTTTCGACACTCACCTTCCGCGACCGGATCGCTTTGAGTTCCGCAGCCAGCAATTCAGGATCAATAAATGTGTTCTTGGTTTGAGGAATGAGGGATAATTTTTTCAACAAACGTTTGCGCTGTGTGCTGGTCAGACTTGAAAGATAAAGCTTGCCGGATGCCGTGCAATGAAGCGGCACATGACTGCCGACGGGAAGTTGCAGCCTGAGCGGCCATTCTGTTTCGTAGCGATCAATATAGCGCATACGATCACCATCCGGCACGGCAATGTTGCAGGTCTCGCCGACCCGTTCAGCCAGACGGCGCAAAATAGTACTGCGCTCGGTCCGAAGTGCCGAGTTGGAAATAAGACCTATGGACATTTTGATGAACCGGGGTCCTGCCAGCAGTCTTTTTCCATCCAATGAACGTTGTAACAAACCTTCCGCCTCCAGTTTTTGACACACACGATGAAGGGTCGGTTTTGGCAGTTGCAAGGTGCGGTTGATTTCTGCTGGCCTCAACGGCAATTCAGAATCTGCGACTACGGATAAAATCGACATAGCGCGTTGTATGCTGGACGTCTTTTCAATCCGTGGATCACTATCCGTCATATTGACTATTGTCGTCCTGTTCCGGTCTGTTAATGGCGCCGGATATATCCAAGATTCCTGGAAATTACATCGGCAGCCTGCACAACAATTGGGACGAAATCAAGCAAAGAGGATGTATGCATACGTTCAGCAGGCCCGGTTATCCCGATAGCTGCACAAACTTCCTGCTTTGAATTCCACACTGGCGCTGCAACCCCATGCACACTTGTGCTCCATTCTCCCTTGTTTGTCGCATAACCGTTGGCGCGCACTCTTTCTAATTGACCAACGAACTCACTTTTTTCAACAAGGGTGTTTTTTGTATAGGGTTTCAGCGGTTCAGAAAGAAAATTCTCCAGTGTCTCAAACGTCTGAAAAGCCAGGATGGCCTTACCCGTGGCAACCGCATGAGCCGGGGCCCGTCCGCCAAGTCTCGAATAGGTTCCAATTGGCAGCGGGCTGTCAATCTTGCCAATATAAATGACATCACGCTGGTCTAGGATCGACAAATGCACTGTTTCACTGGTGGTTCGGGCGATTGAATGCATGTGTTCCAGGGCAGCGCTGTGAACATCGGTGCGGCTGATATAGGCGCTGCCAAGTTCCCACAATTTGGGCGTTAATTCATAGGCACTGGATGATCGGCACTGACGCACAAACCCAAGCATTTTCAATGATTGCAGCAATCTGTGCACATTGCTTTTTGTCAGGTTTATCGAACGGGCAAGTTCGCTGACCCCGGCCGGATGATCCAACTCAGCCATTCGCTGCAGGATAGCCAGACCTTTCGATAGCGTTTTATCGATATTTGACATGGTGGTTTTTCCGTATCGTTTCGAAGTTTCATTCAATCAAATAGTCAGAGGTAGAAAAATAGTGTCAAAATATAGAACGCTGTGTCAAAATATGCAACAAATTGTTGAGGTTTCCCGGCGCTTGCTGTAATTGCTAAGGTAGTAACCGTGACACTCTGGAAGTTATTGAAAAAGCCATGGAAAACTCAGAACAAATGAGAGCAGTAACAAATGAATTTTGAAGAACATGCAGCCAAGCCGCTCCTGCGCGCTGCAGGAATTGCGACACCTGAGGGCAAACTTGTCTCAACTGCGGCAGAAGCAGGCGAGATTGCAGGTGGATTGGGCCCATGTGTTATCAAGGCCCAGGTGCCGACTGGCAAACGGGGTAAAGCTGGCGGTATCAAACTGGCCGATGATGCCGCAACGGCAAAGCGGTATGCCAACGATATTCTCGGTATGGAAATCGCTGGCCATCGGGTCGAAAGCCTATTGGTTGAACAACAGGTTCCAATCTCCCGGGAGTTTTATGCAGCCGTTCTGACCAACGCTGCCAGCAAGGGACCGATAATATTGTTCTCAACCGAAGGGGGCATGGATATTGAAGAGGTTGCTGCAACTTCACCTGACAGCCTTCTGCAGTTGGAAGTTGACATCAATAAAGGCGTGGAACCTGCTGTTATTAAATCAATGTTGGCTCCGGCAAATCTTGGAGTTGTGGAAACGGAAGTTACCCAGGTCCTTAGCCGGCTTTACGATGTTTTCAGTCGCAACGATGCCGAATTGGTGGAGGTTAATCCTCTAGTTGAAACTCAAGACGGCCGGATCATTGCTCTGGATTGCAAGTTTTCGATGGATGATTCAGGCCTGCCGCGTCAGCATGAAACAGCCGCTACCGGTACACCCGAAAAGTTGAGTGAACTTGAAGAACGCGGCGTTGAGCTTGGTCTGAAATACATCGAACTTGACGGCAATGTGGGAATTCTTGCCAATGGCGCCGGACTGACCATGACCACCATGGATGTTGTTAGTTATTATGGCGGCAAACCGGCCAATTTTCTTGAAATAGGGGGGGAATCCTACACTAAGGCCAAACCGGCGCTTGAACTGGTGCTGTCTAATCCGTCGGTGAAAAGTCTGGTGGTAAACTTCTGCGGTGCATTTGCCAGATGTGACGTCATGACCGAAGGCATCATAGATGCCTGGCTAGAGCTTGAGCCCGACATCCCGATATTTTTCTCAATTCATGGCACGGGAGATGTTGAAGCCATTGCCATGTTAAAACAGCGCATGAATATGGACCCCTTTAAAGATATGGACAGTGCCAGCAAAGCAGCAGTGGAGGCGGCGCAATGATTATTCGTCGACAGGATCGTGTGCTGGTTCAAGGAATTACCGGCAAGCAGGGTACTTTCTGGACTGAGCGCATGCAGGAATACGGCACGAATGTTGTTGCCGGCGTTAATCCCAAAAAGGCCGGCACAACCCATTGCGGCGTACCGGTAATGGCCACTGCCGTAGATACAATGTCGGAAGTAGGTTTTGATTATTCAATTCTCTTTATTCCTCCCCTGTTGGTCAAAGGCGCGGCCCTGGATGCGATTGAAGCGGGTCCCAAAGGCGTGTGTATTTTAACTGAACATGTTCCTGTGCAAGACATTATGTATGTGATGTCGGCGGCAAAAGAACGCGGTGTTCAAATTCTCGGCCCCAATACCGCCGGGTGCGTAACTCCCGGAGAAGCCTTCCTCGGGTTCATGCCCGCATTTAATGCCAATATCTTCCAGAAGGGCCACATCGGTATCATTTCGCGCAGCGGCAGCCTGGGAACGCTTTTTTCCCTAAATGTCGTGTCAGCCGGATTTGGGCAATCTGCTTTTATCGGCATTGGCGGAGATCCGATTATCGGCACCACCACACGTGATGCCTTAATTGCACTCGATCAGATGGCTGAAACAAAGGCTGTTGTAATGGTCGGCGAAATTGGCGGTACGATGGAAGAAACAGCAGCAGAATATGCCGCCTCAATGAGCAAACCCATCGTCGCCTATATTGCCGGCGGGGCTGCACCAGAGGGTAAAAAAATGGGACATGCCGGCGCCATCGTTGTTGGCGACAAGGGGACCTATAAATCTAAGCGCTCAAGCCTGGAAGCAGCAGGCGTAACAGTACTGGATACACCGGCCGGTGCGGTAAGTGTCTTGCGCGAACGGCTGGGTGCCGCCGCTTGAGCAATTTTTGTTTATTTTGGCAGCGTTGGCGGCGAAACTCCCAAACTCCGAAGATTTTTCCTGGCAACCTCGAGTGAGGGGTCCAGTTTCAAGGCTGTCAAATAATCAGCGATAGCGCGGTCAAATGTGCCCTTGTTTTCGTAGGACAGTCCCCGGTTATTATAGGCAAGGGCGTAATCTGGTTTGAGTCTGATCGCTTTGGTGAACTCCGCTATGGCTAAGGTGTATTTGCCATTATCGTCAAAAGCCAGGCCGCGTTTGTTGTAGGCCCTGGCCTTTTTTGACGGATCCTGGGCAGCTTTGGCTTCAGAATTAACATTTGGCTCAGGCTTTGATATCTTGTCAAAGTCACGTTGTGCCTTTTGGCTTTCACCAATCTTTTCATAGCTGCGTCCACGATAGTCATAAGCTTTTTTATGCTTAGGGTCGAGCTTGATGGCATTGGTGAAATCAGCGATAGCGCGCTTGTAGCGCCCGGCACCGCGGTAGGCGAGGCCTCTATTGAAATAGGCTTTTGCCAGATTTTTTTCGCTGATAGGCTGCCCAAATGCTCGTTTTGACTTAATAATTTCAGTGCAACCGCTAATCCGTGTTTCACCCGTGCCCTCGACACACCTCTCAGCGTTGCTGATATGAAAAAAAGCCTGAGCTTGAATACCATCAAAGGCGAGGCCCAAGGACGTTAGGAATAACATTGCCGATACACATAAGACGAAACGGACCATCGATTCCCTGCAAACACTGTCTTTTGGATACATGTCACTATCTGACATGGATAACCACCTGATTACTCACCCGCAACGAAAAACTATTATATTCGTGGCGGCTTGAATGTCTAAATAGATTGCATGATGCCCTTAATTGGCAATTTTTAGCAAACCCCCAAGCTTGCCGGAATATCACGGTAGGTGATCACTAAAGAGAGGCTAAAATAATGCATCAGTTGTACCAATTGTTAAAGCAACGGTTTGGCCAGGGTGTTCCTGACGAGATTGGCGACGATCAGATTGAAAAACTGCCTGAGCAGTGGGTGCAAATGGCGGGCAGGGGATCATGTCGAAATTTTACCGGCGAGCCGGTGCCACCGCAGATCATCGAAACGCTCTGTGCTTTATCTTTATGCGCACCGACCAAGAGTGACCTGCAGCAGCGCGATATTGTTGTTGTTGACGGAGAAACTCCTCGAAAAAAACTTCATCAAATGCTGACATCGGGGCCCTTGGGCCAATCGTGGATTTCCGGCTCGCCGAATTTATTGGTGTTCTGTGGCAACAACCGCCGGCAGCGATTAATCCACGAATGGCGGCAAAAGCCCTTCGTCAATGATCACCTCGATGCGTTTTTTAATGCAACCGTCGATGCTGCAATCGCAATGGCCAACTTCGTGGTGGCAGCCGAGGCGGCAGGCCTGGGATGTTGCCCGATCAGTGCCATTCGCAACAAGGCAGATGAGGTGAGCAAAGTTCTCTTGCTGCCGGATTATGTTTTTCCTGTTGTGGCATTGGCAATAGGCTGGCCGAAAAACAAGCCGAAAATAAGCTTAAGGCAGCCCTTGTCAGTGAGCCTTCACAAAGACATCTATCGCGAGGAGAACTTACAGAACACCATCGCCGCCTATGATAAACGCCGCGCCGGGGTTCAGCCTTATGCCAAGCAGAGATATGTGCAGGACTTCGGTCAAGCCTCAACCTATGGATGGTCTGAAGACAAAGCGCGGCAATATGCCAAACCCGAACGGGAAAACTTTGGCGAATTTGTTCGGTCAAAAAAATTCAAACTGACCTAATCCTCATCAACACGAGGTAAATTAATCACCCGTCCTGTATCTTTTTTGGGATCGAACTTGAAGCCTTTTCTAACCTCCACATTGCGCTGCATGACCTTCAGGGCCGTTATGTCAAACGGGTCCGGCGTATGAGGGTCGGTGTATTTTGCTTTGATACTTCGCAGCATTTCGAGCTCGTTTGGCATCAGATCATTTTCAATTTTCGCCAGGTTACCAAGCAGGTCTTTGAGTTCTGCATATGCCGTTATGTCAAACATGATGGGATGTCTCGGGTTAAATTTTCTCCCATTGTACACCAACAGGCACCTGTTGAGGGCAAGGAATGCAGCGGATTTAAAAAATTGATTTTCGCAGCAGGTTGAGGCCGATCACGATTAAGAAAATCAGCACACTGCGCCTAAATGCATATTGGCTAATAAACTGGCGTATCCAGGCACCGAGGTAAAATCCGATAATTGCCGGAAATGTTGCAGCGGCAGACATCCTCCAGGTTTGTTCATTTAAAATATCATAAACAACAAAGGCGCTGATCATCGGGATTGAGGCACATAGCCAGATCAGCCCGATGCTGCGGATCATCTCATCTTTGTCTAACCTTAGAGCCACCAAATACATGGTAATTGGCGGCCCCCATATCGTCGATATGCCGCCGAGAAACCCGCCCAGCGCACCAACGACAACACCCATCGGTTTTTCATAAGCAGGCGGCAAGTATAAGTTTGGTTGCAACAGGCTGAGACTGCAAAATACGACCACGGCAATACCAATAATGCCGTAGAGAATACTGGGGTCAAACTCAACCACCAGGCGGGCGCTTATCAAAATGCCGGCAACCAGGAACAAAATAACCGGCCAAAAACGTTTGGCCGGAATAGATGGATTTCCAGCTTGCAGGGTCTGAATGAGATTGGTGATGACAATGGGTATGGCCATATATCCCAGGACAGTGGGAACCGACATAAGGGATGATAAAATACCAAACGTAATAATCGGCAACGCAATTCCGATAATACCCTTGATAAGGCCACCGAAAAAAAAAGCACCTGCCACCAGTGCTGCAACCTGTGAAGTAACCCCAAATATGGCTTCCATTGTTCGGCTTTCTTTTGGGAGAACTTTGGGCTTCCTGTCTAAGAGCCTATATCTACGGAGTAAAATCTAGGTTGTGAACAGATTTTTGTGGTGTTGGCGCAGCACATTTTTCTGCACTTTGCCCATTGAATTTCGCGGAAGTTCATCTACAAAAAACACCCGCTTTGGCAGTTTGAACCGCGCCAGTTTACCTTCAAGGTTACCGATAATTTGGCCCTCGCTGGGATTTGTTCCTTCACGGCCGACAACAATCGCCACGACGCTTTCACCAAAATCTGGATGGGGAACACCAATCACCGCGGCTTCAGCCACACCGGGAATGTCGTCAATTTCGCCTTCAATTTCTTTGGGGTAAATATTCAGGCCGCCGGAGATGATCAAATCCTTTCCGCGCCCGACAATTGCCACGCGGCCCTCGTCATCCATTGTCGCAAGGTCACCTGTGATAAAATAGCCATCGTCGCGAAATTCTTCGGCCGTTTTCTCAGGCATATTTCGGTACCCCTTGAAAACATTTGGCCCTTTGATTTCGAGTACACCGATTTCGCCAGGGCTGAGAATTTTACCGGCTTCATCTGCAATGCGCGTTTTAACACCGGGCAGAGCAAAGCCCACCGTTCCCGCCACGCGATCTCCATCATAGGGATTAGAGGTTACCATGCCAGCTTCCGTCATGCCGTAACGTTCGAGAATTTTGCGGCCGGTCCGTTTTTCAAACTCAATATGCGTTTCAGCCAGAAGCGGCGCAGAGCCCGAGATAAACAGCCTCATGTTGGAGGTAAGTTGTTGTGTAAACCTGGCATCCTTCAATAACCGGGTATAAAAAGTCGGCACGCCCATCATGACGGTAGAACGCGGCAACCTTTCAAGCACAACCTCCAGGTCGAACTTGGGTAGAAAAAACATCGGCGACTGGTTGAGCAGGGCGCAATGGGTGGCGACAAACAGGCCATGCACATGATAAATCGGCAGGGCGTGGAGTAATACATCGCCGGGTACGAATTGCCAGTACTCATGCAAAGTATGGGCATTCGAACTGAGATTTTTATGGGTTAACATGGCGCCCTTGGAGCGGCCTGTTGTCCCCGAGGTATAAATAATGGCGGCGACATCGTCATCATTGACGGCTGCAATATTCGTTGTCGCCTCAAAGGTATCAGCCAGATTAGAGGCCGAACCTGCGCCAAGTGCATCAAGACTCAACACATGATCGACGCCATGCCGGGCGGCAATTTTCCGGGTGCCATCTTCAACTTTCGGGTCGCAGACCACAACCGCGGGCCTGGCATCTGAGATGAAGTATTCCAACTCCGATTGGGTATAGGCGGTGTTGAGAGGGTTGAAAGTGCCGCCGGCCTGAATGACACCGAGGTATAAAAGCAGGCATTCGACGGATTTTTCCGCCTGCACCGTGACACGATCTCCAATTTTCAGGCCGAGGGAGGTGAGGGCGGCAGCATATTGCCCCACTCTGGCCTGAGCCTGGCCATAGGTGACTGTTTGTTCATCGGCAAGGATCAAACACGGCGCAGCCCTATCAAGCGTGCCGGGAAAAAGATGAGAATAAAGATTTTTATCAATAGTGGCTGTCATCGGTGTGGTTTCTTTAGTCAATTATCGCGCCTGCACTCGATCACTGAGAGGAGGCAATTTTCTGCACATCGGCAAGAGAATTTTTTGCCACGGTTACGCCCTCATTCAAAGCCTTTTCCTTCACGGCCTGCGAACGCGAGCCAGGCAGGCGCACGCCATCTTCGCTTTCGAGCAATCCCAGCAATGTTTCGAGCCTGTTTTCAAATACCGGATTATCGCGAATTGAATCGGTAGCCAAGGCAAAAAGAATTTGACCAACGCCTGGTTTTTCTCCTTCCGCATCAAAAAACGAGCTGGCTTCAAATCCAAACCTGGCACCGGTAAGCGCTACGGCGAGGATCTCAAAAACCAGCGCGAGTGCAGCTCCCTTGGCGTCACCGATAGGTAACATGGTGCCCATGAGTGCCTCATGGGGGTCGGTGGTAGGCTCGCCATCAGGTCCGAGCGCCCAGCCCTGTGGAATTGTTCCGCCCGATTTGGCCACGGTCATGATTTTGCCGCGCGCTACTTTGGTCAAGGAAAGATCTACCACCAGTGGTGCTTTGTCCTTACGCGGAGCAGCGAAGGCGATCGGGTTGGTGCCAAAGACGGGCCGTGTCGAGCCCCAGGGGGCAATGGCCTGCGGCGAGTTGCCAAACATCAGGGCAACGACACCCTGTTCGGCCAGGCGCTGAACGTGATAGCCAGCCTGGCCTGAATGGTGGGATTGAGCAATTCCGGCCGCGGCCAGTCCATGGGTCCTGGCGAGTGCGGGCAGGGCTTCAACCGCTAAATCAATAGCCGGATAGGCAAACCCGTGGCAGGCATCAATATATACGGTAGCGGTTTTAACCGAGCTTAATACCGGTGTGGCAAAACCATCAACTTTGCCGCTGAGTGCTTGTCCGCAATAACTTGGAACGCGCGAAATGCCATGGCCCTTTTGACCTGCGCATTCCGCGGCAGCAAGTGCGCGGGCGACACAATTGGCGTTTGCCGGACTTACGTTGCTGGCAAGAAGTGCCTGGCGAACAAGGTCTTCAAGTTCACCAGGCGAAAGTGTGACCACATCATTCATGCGCTGCGGTAAAGCT
>JAJFHR010000235.1 GCA_021775515.1 Hyphomicrobiales bacterium
TCTCGCTTTTGCCGCTTTTCGGGAATTGATGCAGGAACAAAAAACGCCACCATTGCCTTTGCGCCTGCTTTACTTATCGGATGAAGAAGTGGGATCTCCCACATCGCGAGACCTGATTGAGGCCGCCGGTGATAAAGCCAAATATGTGCTGGTAACAGAACCGGCCCGCGACGGCGGCAAGATTGTAACCAGCCGCAAAGGTGCCGCCAGATACGCTATTTCCACGGAAGGCCGGCCCGCCCATTCGGGATCACAGCATGAGTTGGGGCGAAGCGCTATCAAGGAAATGGCCCATCAAATCATCGCCATTGAAGCCATGACGGATTACAAAAAAGGTATCACCGTGAATATGGGCATGATCGAAGGTGGCACCACACTTAATACGATACCCCAGCATTGCACCGCCGGCATCGATGTCCGGATGACGGATTTACGCGATGGAGAAGATGTTGAGCGCCGGATAAGAGCCCTCGAACCGGTAGACCCGGATGTGACAATTAAAATTACCGGCAGTATTAACCGGCCGCCCTATCAAAAAACACCTGAAATTTCGGCGCTTTTTGAAAAGGCTAAAATACTGGCCGCAGAATTAGGGATTGACCTGGAAGGCATATCAACGGGCGGAGGAAGTGACGCAAATTTCGTTGCAGCTAAAGTACCAACCCTGGACGGGCTTGGCGTCGACGGTGATGGAGCGCACCGGCTCGACGAACATTTGTTCATCTCCTCACTTGTGCCGCGCATGATGTTGCAGAAACGTTTATTTGAAACTCTGGAATAAACTTAACTCGAAACCTGCCTGATTCTGGCAATGATGAATATATCCGGGCCGAGGGTTAAAATTCGCTGTAATCCTAACGGCAGGATGAGCGTAACCCATCAATCGCTTTACCGGAGCCGGTAAGTGGAATTTCCGTCAAAATCCCGTTGACGTATATTTTGAACATAATCCCGCGCGCCATTTTTTCCAGTAACGGGTCCTGCAGCGACAAATCCAGTTCGGGGAAATAACCGCTAATGCCCTGATAGCCGAGCTGTGCTGTTCGTTTTGATACCCATTCATCCACATGGATAGTGACGATAATATTCTGACCTTCCCGGCCTTTTTCAAAAGATGCCCCGGGAACGCTTATATGAACATTTTTGGTTGCCCGGTCGCATTCCACCCAGATTGACCGTTGCTCGTCACAATTACTGCAATCCGTCGCAACAACGCTCTTGGGGTGAACATTCATCTCCCAGACATAGATCGGCTCTGCCTTCGACAGGGTTGATACGAGCATGAAGGCAAGGAAGCTAACGGCGTTTCTAATTGTTAACATGTTAAATTCAATTCATTCAGCCAGACAGAAAGCCTAGCGCGATGCCAGACTTCGAGCAAGTCCTGTATCACCATAACGGCACTGAAAAATTGGTTATATTTAAGTGGTCAGCGAAAGAAATTTATTGCGCGGCCCGTAATGCCAAAACAATTCGCTTCGGCAAATTCTCGGAAAATTTAGCATCAAGGGGCTGATGTCCAACCAGCAATCGATAGTAAATAGGACCATAAATGAGATCAAGAGCAAGGTCGGTGTCAAGGCTCTTGTCAAGTTCACCAATTTCCTTGCCGCGCTCAATCACCGCGCGCGCGGGAGCGAGAAGCTGGGTGAAAAAACGGCGGCGAAATTCTTCAAGAACATGCGGGTTTGATTGGCCTTCACCGACAATTTCAGCAACGATCTGACCAGAACGGCCCCGCAACAGCTTAATCACGCGTTTGAGTTGAAGCGATAAGGCATCGGTTGCCGACCCGCTTTTTGGAAATGGAATTTTAGGAGCAGCAGTCGCTAAAAACGTGTCCATTACCAAGGCACATTTTGAGTCCCACCAACGATAGATCGTCGGTTTGCCGACCCCGGCCTCCTTGGCAATGCCGTCGATCGTTATCACACGAACCGGTACGGTCTCCATTAAACGAGCCGTTGCCTCAAGCACAGCGCGCTGAGCTTCAACACTGCGCGGGCGGCCCGGTTTCCGGGATATGTTCGATGGCTCAGACATTTTTACTTGCCAGCTGGTAATTGCTTTATTAAGTTACTTTCCGTAACGTATTTAATTATTAAATTTCATTCCGTAACGTAACATAGGATCACACCCATGTCATTTCTCCACTACTCCACCGATTATCACCGGGTTGTTGATATTTTCATGCACACGCCTGATCGTTATCTCCCGTTTGCCCGGTTTCTCGCCGATATCATGAGCGGCGATGCCGAATTATCGAGGCCGCAGCTTGAATTAATTGCACTATACGTTTCTCAACTAAATGATTGTCAATACTGCGTTGATTCACACAAGGCCGTTCTGGCAGGCCTGGGCGTCGACGAGGCAACAATTAGCGCCGCGCAGACCGGCTCGAGTTCCGAAGCGCAAACGGCTGAAATGCTGAGCTTTACGGCCAAACTGACCCGAAGCCCGGGGACCATCTCGCAGGAGAATATCGATAGTTTGCGCAGAGCCGGTTGGTCGGATGAAGCGATCGAAGAAATGATCAATGTGGTCGGTCTATTCTCTTTCATCAACCGCCTGGTAGATGGCATTGGCATTAAGGGAACAGCGCAAGGCATGGCTCAAGCCGGCAGCATGGTTGCTAAACACGGGTACGGCCCCGTTGTACAGATGCTGCAGAAATCAGCCGAGGCATAACCTGCACCTACGAATAATCGTTGCTAGATTTCCTGGCTGCTACAACGCATACTAACCTCCGATTTTTCAGTCGGCCAAGCCCATTCAATTGCGGCTAGACAGCGGTAAAGGAGGAAAAAAACAAATGACAAATGTTGCATTTCTGGGGTTGGGAATTATGGGCGCTCCCATGGCCGTAAACCTGGTTGAGGCCGGTTTTAATGTTGTCGCCTGGAACCGGACCATAGACAAAGGCATCCCGGTAAAAGAGGCCGGTGGGACGCTGGCTGCAACACCCTCAGAAGCGGTGAAAGATGCAGATTACATTCTCTCCATTCTTGACCGCGGCCCGGTAGTTCGCGAGGTATTTTTCGATAGCGGTGCCATCAATCACATGAAAGACGGGGCAGTTTTCATTGATATGGCCTCGATCCCGCCAAAAATGGCCCAGGAACATGCACAACTGTTGAAGGAAAAAGGCGTAGGCCACCTTGACGCACCGGTTTCCGGCGGCAGCCTGGGTGCCGCCGCAGGCTCGCTTGCCATTATGGCAGGTGGTGAAAAAAGCGATTTTGATCGCGCCGAGGTGGAAGGAATATTCAAACCGATGGGGCGGGCAAGTTATATCGGACCGGCAGGCAGCGGACAGATTGCCAAACTTGCCAACCAGGTCATGGTTGCCGTCAATATCTCGGGCGTGGCCCAGGCATTGCTCCTGGCCAGTGCGGGCGGAGCCGATCCGGCGAAAATCCCCGAGGCGCTTGAAGGCGGTCATGGTGACAGCCGGGTTTTGCAGGAACATGGCCGCCGCATGATCGCCCGCGATTTTCGCCCGGGTGCGCCAATACGAAATTTTGTCAAAGATCTTAACACCGTGTTGGAAACCGCAGGCGATCTCAAGGTACGGTTACCGATTGTCGAAGCGGTTCGCGATGTCTTTCAGGAACTTTACTCACAGGGATTAAGTATGCATGACCACAGCGCTTTTTTGCTTAATCTGGAAGAATTAAACGCGCCCGTTCGGCTGGGAACCGAGGAGAATACGGTGCCGGAGTAATCGTGCCTGCACCGCCTGAGCGTTGGCCCTCTGCCCGGTGGCCTACAGCCGCTGGGCAAGAATAACGACCGGCGCGATGAGGCCGTTTTCCATATTTTTAGATATGTTGCGGAATTTTTCCGGCGCTGTCGGCCCCATAATGATGTGGGGACCGAGCGGAGAAGGTTCTCCAGAGGCCGCCGCCAGTCGGGCCTTGAAATAATCAAACGCAAATTCAGTCCGGTCCTCAACCTCCAGGACCTCAAATCCTGCCTTTTGCAAAAACATACCGACCTCTTCCGGGGTCCGCAAATGGCTGGATTCCGGTGCGGCGGCCCAGGGCACGGGAAACGCAAATGGTCCGTCGTTTTTTTTCATGACATCATAAATACACAGCCGCGCACCCGGCTTCATGACCCGGGCGCACTCTTTGTACAGCCCTGCGCGATCCTCGATATTCATGGCAACGTGAATTGTGATTACCGCATCGAACGCAGCGTCATCAAACGGCATGGACAAGGCACTTGCAGCTTGAAAATCAACCTTTTCCTCGAGCCTGGTCAGTAGTGTGAGTTGCCGGGCGACTTCTACATATTCCGGCGTCAGATCAATGCCTGAAACGCGGCATCCCGTTAGGGTGGCCATCGTTCGCGCCGCACCGCCAATTCCGCATCCGACATCGAGGACGTGTTCATCGCCCTTCAGAGCCAGTTTTTCCAGGGCATGTTCTGTTGCCTTGCGGCCGCCGATATGAAATTCATCGACAACGGAAAGATCATCTATTGTCAGATTATCAATGTCCTTACCGGTCTTTGCTAATCCTACCAGAATATTTTCGTCCAGATTCCCAACACTGTAGTGATCTTTCACAATGTTTTCTATTTTTCCCATAAATTCATTCCTATAAATTTGTTCAGCAGCCGGGCTCAAGATGTAGCAGAAAGAATGGGCAATGCGACCATAATGAGGCCGATGACCGAGGCCGACCAGATTACGGATCTGACCAAAGGCACGCCTGTATAATGTATCGGGGTATAGGCAACGCGGGACCAGAAATAGATCCAAGCACCCAGCGCACTGATCCAATTGCCAGGCCCAAAAACTGAACCAGCAAAAGCAAAGCAACGGCATAGGGCAGCGTTTCTTTGAAGTTTTCGTTCACCCGTTCCATGCGCTGGGCGTATTTGCTTTCAAACGGCGGCAAGTCATCGCGCGGGCCATAAAAAGTAGCCTGTAATCCCTGCTCAATAATTCTCGGAATTCCACCGCCCGCCACGAAATGAACACTCCCGAGCACGGGCAGCAGGAGTAATATTGTTGTCTCCGCGGTCATGGTATTTGGTCCTATAAATCAATCAATTTTTGCGAGTTTTGTTGAGATGGTCAGGCAAGGACTGTCGTTAATCCGACCGTGTTGCCTGATCGAGGAACTGCTGGAAGAGCATATAATTCACTTCATCAATTCGTTTTGATCGGCACGGAACTATCATTGCCCCATTCCGACATCGAGCCGTCATAGACGGCGACATTTTCGTAACCCAGCAGGCAAAGGGCCAAAGCACTCTCGGTTGCATTTATGCCGCCGCCGCAATAGGTAATGATGCGCTCAGCTTCTGCTGTTTGCGCTTTCTCCACGACCTTACGCAATTTGGCGGCCGGCAAATAAACACCGCTATCAGGATCATGCAGACTACCGGCGGGAATATTAACGCTTCCGGGAATATGGCCGCGTCTTCCGAAAATCAACTTGTCATTGCTGCCATCGAAAAACGAAGGCGTAAGCGAATGGATGAGGCGAACACCCTTATCGCCGAGCGCTGACAAAACCTTTTGTTTATCAACAAATGCCGCCGGGCTGGGGCGAGACGTAACCCGCCCCGGTGGATATTCACACCGGTCGTTTGAAACTGGCCTGTTCTCCGCCACCCATTTTTGCCAGCCGCCGTTCAATACACTGGCGTTATTGAATCCAACCGACCGTAGCATCCACCATACTCTTGATGCCCACATCGGGCTGGTTGAGCTGTAGAGAATAACGCGAACTTTATCATCAACGCCGCAGGCTGAAACCACATCGGTAAATTGTTTTTCCGGCGGCATCATCATGGGAAGTTCACTCGAATGATCGACCAGATCCTGGGGAATATCGATGAAACCAGCACCGGGAATGTGTTCGTCTTCAAAATGCGCGCGACCGCTTGTCGGCCGCAACGGGTATTTTTTACGTAATTCTTCATCCGGATTTGGTGCCGGATATGCTGTGCAGTCGAAAATTCGCAGATCGGGATCATCCAGATGCCGCTCCAGCCATCCTGTTTCCACCAAAAATTCGGGGTGCGTATAATTGTCCTGTTTTTCCCTTGCCGGCATATTGGATTTTTTCAAGATCTTTTCCTATCAGTCAAAAGAGAGATGCCTTGCCTAGACTAAAATTTGAAAGGCCAGGACCAAACAGGCGCCTATTCCGGTAAACCATGCGATTGTCCTGACAAACGGCAGTTTCACCGTATAAAAAATGCCGTGCACCAGCCGTACCCAGAAATAGGTCGCGCACGCCGCCGCAGTAACCTCGTTGCCCGACCCGGTGATGGTCACAGCCAGTGCCAGCGGGGCAAAAATCACCAGATTTTCCACTGCATTCATATGAGAGCGATAAGCCCGGTGCGCCCATTTGTCTTCGAAAGGATCGTCACCGGGCAAAGGATCGGCCGCCAATCGTAAAAAGCCAATTTTTGGGACGGTTCGCGATATCCGGTAATAAGCGTATGGCATCCATAATAACACCGTGAATGCCGCGTTTAGAGTAAGCCAAAATATTTCACTGGGTATGGCATCATTCATGCCGTTTTCCTTTTCGTGTTTCTGCCAAACCATTCGCGGTGAGAGGTTTAAATTCTGTTGAGCCAGACATGCCGGTGTTCATAGAGGTAAAATAAGCTATGTATTTTTGCGTTATAATTGTTGAATTTTGCATCACACTTGTGCAAAATTGCCTCAATGACAAATTGGGATGACCATCGTTTTTTCCTGGCCGTCGCGCGAAAAGCGTCGGTTAAAAAGGCCGCGGAATTACTTGAGGTAAACCGCTCTACGATATTGCGCCGTATTACGGCCTTTGAAGAAAAACTCGGAGTTCGGCTATTTGAGCGCCTGCCAAACGGCTATTTCACAACTGCTGCAGGTGATGAAATGATGGCAACCGCCCAAAAGATGGAAGCGGTTGCTAACGAGGTTGACCGTCGCATCGCCGGTCGCGACACCAGATTAAGCGGCACCATTCGAATTTCCCTGGCGGGTGCGCTTGGAAGCTATGTTTTAATGCCCGACCTTGCTGCTTTTTCGCATGCTCATCCTGACATAAAACTGGAAATCGTC
The DNA here is from genome assembly GCA_021775515.1 of Hyphomicrobiales bacterium. Taxonomy (GTDB): domain Bacteria; phylum Pseudomonadota; class Alphaproteobacteria; order Rhizobiales; family JAJFHR01; genus JAJFHR01. The sequence continues at coordinate 7,079 of JAJFHR010000235.1, forward strand.
AGCAAGTATGACATGCCCGATCTAGCCCGGCGCGAGGCTGATGTTGCAGTTCACATTTCCAACGATCCACCCGATGACCTCATCGGGCGCCGGATAGTAAAAGTAGCCAGAGCTGCCTACATCGGGTCAAAATACCTGCATCGCATTTCGACCAAAGATCCTGCCGCCGCCCTTAACTGGATCGGCTGGTCGCTGGATCCTTCCTCACCTCAGTGGGTTGAAGATAGTGATTTTCCTGACATACCGGTGGGCACGATCATCACCGACCCCTACGCCACCATCCAGGCGCTCGAAGCGGGATTGGGCATGTCTATCTTGCCGTGTTATCTGGGTGACAGCGAACCGGGTATCTGCCGGGCCCCGGCAGGCAATTTGCAATGGCAAACCGACTTGTGGGTTTTAACCCATAAGGATTTGCGCAACACAGCGCGCATTCGCAAATTCACCAGTTTTATATCTGATGCCATCATACGCCATCGCAACCTTCTCGAAGGCAACTGCGAACGGCAGCTTTCAATGCATCCGGCATAATCCCGGCTCAGGTTAAATTTTCACCCACCCCGGCAACGGCCTGGCCTGCCCGCCCTCAATCAAATCGCGGTGGCTTAAAATTGCATTGGCCATATGATTGGTGAACTTGCGAATGCGCGCTGTGTTGCGCAAATCCTCATGGGTGAGGATCCATAAATCCTGATGAAGCGTTAAATTTCCCGGCGGCAAGCGATAAATACCTTGGCGTTTATCAGCCAGGAAACAAGGCAATATCGCCACGCCCATGCCCGCGCTCACGGCCTCAATTGCTGCGGTAGGTGTGTGCACAACGCACCCAACGGGCATTTCCGGGTAATCGCTTTCCTCTAACCATTGCCAGGAGGAAGGATCGCTCGACCAGCCAATCCAGTTTAGGTCAGATGCATCAACTTTACCTCC
>JAJFHR010000236.1 GCA_021775515.1 Hyphomicrobiales bacterium
CAGATTTTGTACATGCCGTTATCAAGCGCAATAATTCCATCTTCGGGCATGACATGGCGCACATCCGCGACGATGCGTTGCGGTATCAACGGATAACGCGGATCGTCCGCTCCTTCCTTGATTTGCTGCATGACTTCAGCGCGAACCCGTTGAAAATATGAAAAATCATGAGTGGGCACGGGCTGATAACGCGCTGTGATGGCTTCAAGCGTAGAAGCTATGTCACCGACAAGTTCAAGCTGTGGAAAGTAGACTTCATCAACCTCAGCCGGTGAAAAGTTAATATGAATGACCTTCATTCCGCCGTGGCTCATAAAAAACGGCGGTTTTTCGATAACGTCATGACCGGCATTGATCACCAGATCGGCGCGGTCGATGGCACAATGTAAATAATCTCCATCCGACAGAGCTGCGGTGCCCAGGTAATGTTCATGGAATCCGGCAATCACGCCCTTGCCCATTTGGGTGTTGAAAAAAGGAATGTCACTTTTTCTTATAAATTCTTCCAAAGCCGTTTTGATCCGCTTCCGGTTGGCACCAGCTCCAACCAATAACAAGGGATTCTTAGCTTCCCTGATCATGGCGAGAGCATCCTCAACGGATTTTTCACTACAGTCGGGACGGCGGGGAGCATTAATGGCAAAGAGATTTCCCTCTTCAACGTATTCTGCCGCGATATCTTCAGGAAGCTCAATATGGACAGCGCCGGGGCGTTCCTGCTCAGCAAGGCGAATGGCCTCGCGGACGATGCTGGGAATTGTATGGCCATTGACGATCTGTTTGGCGAATTTTGTGATTGGCTGCATCATCGCGACAATGTCAACTATCTGAAACCGCCCCTGTTTGCTTGCTTTAATCGGCTTTTGCCCGGTAATCATCAACATCGGCATCGCCCCAAGCTGGGCGTAGGCTGCGGAGGTGACAAAATTTGTCGCACCAGGCCCTAATGTTGCCAGGCAAACCCCGACTTTGCCGGTAAATCGTCCATAAGTGGCGGCCATGAAGCCTGCCGCTTGTTCGTGGCGGGTTAGAACCAGGCGGATACTGGAACCCCGCAAAGATTCTAAAAAATCAAGATTCTCCTCACCCGGAACGCCGAAAATATATTCGACACCTTCGTTTTCAAGAGCCCTGACCAAAAGATCAGAGGCTTTGATATTTTTATACTGAGTCGTCATTTTGCGTTCCTTCCGATATCAAACTTTGTCACCCTGCAGCGTCATTTTTAGTAGATACGGGTACAAATATTCAGCCGGTGAGGAACCGCTTTTCGTCAATTCAATTTGATCGTAAAAAAAACCAAGTCGCAGATTTAGCCACCCCCCACAAGATAGAGGGATAATGTTAGTGCGATAACGGGCATTGTCCAAAGTGTTTTTTGATCTCTTAATGCGTGTCTCCTTTTTTCGGATTCGTTTGACACGCTTTAACCTTTTGTTTTTGCGCGTGTCTTTATCGCAAAACCGGTGACCACTTTTGCGAGACACGCTTTGGGACTTAATAACAGTTGGAGCTGGGGATTTAGGTTTACCCTTTTGAAGACCCGCGCGGCAAACTATCCCACCAACAACTCGCCAACACGATCTATTGCCTTGCGAATATTTTCAATGGAGTTCGCATAGGAAAAACGCACAAAACCCTCGCCATATTGTCCAAAGCTGGTGCCCGCCACGGTGGCAATACCAGCTTCTTCCAGCATCTTATCCTGTAGCTGCTTGGCCGTCAGGCCAGTACCAGTGATGTTTGGAAACACATAAAAAGCACCGCCCGGCATGATACAGCGAAAGCCAGGCAGTTGATTTAACAACGGAACAATAGCCCTTCGCCGCTCATCGAAGGCTGCAACCATGGCCTCAACTTCATCAGTTGGTCCTTCAAGGGCTGCGATACCAGCGAATTGGGTTGGAGCATTCACGCACGAATGACAATTGATCGCCAGCCGGTTAACTTTTTCAATTAGTGTTTGCGGCCAAATGCTGAAACCCAGCCGCCATCCGGTCATTGCATAGGTCTTGGACCAGCCGTCGAGCACGATTAGGCGGTCGCGTAATTCGGGAAAGCGCAACAGGCTGATATGCTCACGACCATCATATAACATCTGACTGTAAATCTCATCAGACATGATAGCGACATCAGGGTACTGCGCCAATCCTGCAACCAGTTGCTTTATTTCACTTTCAGGAACCGCACCACCGGTTGGGTTGCCGGGGCTGTTAATAATTATCAATCGGGTTTTTTCCGTAATCTGTGACAAGACCTCATCGGCACTGAATGAAAATTCATTTTCTTCCCGCAACACAATGGGCACAGGTGTTGCCCCGGTATATTCGATCATTGAGCGATAAATCGGAAAACCGGGATCAGGGTACATAATCTCCGTGCCAGGCTCGCCAAACATCAGGATGGAAAAAAACATGGTCGGTTTTCCACCCGGCATGATCATTACATAGCCGGGATCAACCTCGACACCGTGGCGTTTGTTCAAATCCGCACAAACCGCCTCACGCAAGGGAAGAATGCCCTGACTGGGTGTATATCCATGGTGTCCGTCACGCAGCGCTTTGACGGCAGCTTCGACGATGTGAGCAGGTGTTTTAAAGTCGGGCTGGCCAATTCCAAGGTTGATAATATCGCGACCGCCTCGTTCCAGTTCGGCTGCACGCGCCAGAATATCAAAGGCGGTTTCCGTGCCCAGAAACTCCATACCTCTTGCCAGTTGTAACATATGATCTATCCTATTCTCATTTGGTTCCAACCCTAGCTCAAACCAAAATAGGGCCGTAATTTTATTCCGAGGAAACTTCCGCCAAACCCGGCGATCAACCACAGCCAGCCGTGCAGACTGCCTGAAGCGATACCGCTAAAAAACGCACCAACATTGCAGCCAAAAGCCAAGCGCGCGCCATACCCCATAAGCAGACCACCAATAGCAGCCGCCAGGGCAGATCTCAAAGGGATACGTTTCAGGGTGCCAAATTTTCCCGCTAACCCAGCGGCGAGAGCTGCGCCGATAATGATGCCCATGTTCATTACCGATGTATCTTCTTCGAATATTGAGCCGGCCAAGGCGCGTGCCGGGTAAGGCCAGGTCCAAAATTCAGAGCTGCTAACATCAAGTCCTGCTATTCCGGCAATCTTTGCCGCCCACAGCGCAAAGCCGAAAGAAATGGTCCAGGGGTGCCCTGAAACAACAAGAGTTGCGACATTTAAGAGGGCAAGAGCGATGGCGCCCCAGACCAGCGGCCAGGGTCCGTGAGTTAAATACCTAAAGTAGGAGCGATTTTCGGCAAGAACAAAACCGGTCGGCTCAAGTCTGCCATGCCGTCGCCTTTCGACGACCATCGAAATCTGGGCAATGATTGCCATCACGGTCAACTGTGCAACAATTGCCCCGCTAACGCCAAGTTTATCAAGCAACGAAATGGAGCCGAGATTAGGAGTGTCGAACCACCACGGCAGATGCGCACTGCCGAGCAACGAGCCAATCAGAAAAAACACCAAAGTGATTACCATGCGAACTGAGCCGCTGCCCACCGTATAAAGAGTTCCCGACGCACAGCCGCCGCCGAGCTGCATTCCTAAACCAAAGACCGTGGCACCAACCAGAACCGACACGCCAACAGGGGCAACAGCGCCAATAACCGGTTGTCCAAAAACGCTCCCCATATCGATAAACGGCAAGAACAATACACTAGCGACTGCCAGCATAAGTATTTGGGCACGCACGCCTGCGCCCCGGCGGTTTGATACCATTTCCCGCCAGCCGGCGGTAAATCCAAATGCGGCATGATAAAGGGCGAGCCCCAAGGCTGCACCAATTAGAAAAAGTAAGGCTTTTTGAGAGCTGACGGCTAGAGAAATGTATGAGGCGCCAGCCAATAGAAGGAGGCCCGCCGTTGCAACCACCGGGCGATTTGACAGAGAAGGTCCAAGTGATATCTCGGTAACTGCGGCCAATCTTAATCCTTGGGCTGGCGTCGATAACAGGATGTTTTTGAATTGCAACTATGCGCCAATTGCAAAAATTCATCACCACACATGTATGTGAATTTAGCTAATAAAGAACACAAGCAGGCTTGAATACCGGCTGCGGACAGGCCTGGCAATTCTGGTTTTTACGGCAATAAACCGCAGAAAACCATCGACCTCCTGCTGGCTAATACCAGTGTTCAGAGGTCATATGGTTTTCGTCGTTAGTTGTGAATTTGAGGAAGATTCTTTTAGAACGAAAAGATTATTCTACAATCGATAACTTGGTTGCAGCTTCTTTGCCGTTTCTACCCGTTTCCAACTCGTATTGCACACGTTGGCCCTCGTTCAGGCCAGTTAATCCAGATCCTTCAACTGCTGAAATATGCACAAATGCATCTTTTCCGCCGCCATCAGGCGCGATGAAACCAAAGCCTTTTGTTGGATTGAACCATTTTACCGTGCCAGTTGCCATGTTTTGTCCTTACGCATTTCGTAGTGTTAGATCCGGCGATAATGCAATCGCTAAACTTTTGAGTAAAGAGCTACATTATTTGCCTGGTTATTTAGTGGCCTCATTGTCGGCCGCAACCAACAATGCTTCCAGTACAGAATATCGGGTACAGGGATTTTGACTTATCTTCAAGCAATTTTATCTTAAAAACGGCGGAATTCCTCGCACAAAATCTCTCTTAGACTTAAAAGGAATCGCAATATTTCGCAAAAAACAGCCGTTTTCGATGCCGGTGACCCCTGAAAAAGTTTTATGGCAATTATTTTCGGTGCTTGATCACCGGGGTGATCAAAAAATCCGGCATCCACTTTTTTGGCAGAAAAAAATCCCGGCAGAAATTACCCGCCGGGACAAGTTTCAATAGTATTTCAATTTACGGTATTATTTCTTCTTAACCAAAGCATCGCGAATTTCTTCCAACAAAACTTCATTGCGCGGAGGAGCCTTAGGAGCTTCAGGCGCTTTTTCTTCTTCACGTTTTGCCGCATTTATCGCTTTAATCATCATGAAAATAGCGAAGGCCACGATAAGAAACGAAATTACAGAATTCAGGAAAATACCCAGGTTCATTGTCACCGAACCGGCTTTTTTGGCGGCCTCCAAAGTTGGCAGGACCTCTCCTTTGAGCGTCAGAAAAATATTGGAGAAATCAATTCCGCCCAATAACAGACCAATCGGCGGCATGAGCATATCATTCACGAGAGATTTCACAATCGTGCCAAAAGCACCGCCAATCACAATACCCACCGCCATGTCAACAACGTTGCCACGCATGGCAAATTCTTTGAATTCTTTAAGCATTTAAACCCCCTTCAAATACGGTAATTACAACCTGAAGTGCTGCAAACAAAACAGCTTCTTGTCAAGTTAGGCAGCAATTGAACACTGTAGCCACAAGCTATTCCATGCCTGAAGGGATCACTATACTAGAGCTCCCCAATCTAGTCCATTTCTTCCCTGGTCAAAATTCCACGGATTTGCCCACCACAAAGCTTGTGAAGAATGCGGGTGTGGTCTTTGGGATCAAGTTTGTTCATGCATGATATATTGATTGATTTTTGCAAAATGCATGATATATATTTGCATTGCACTAATAAATAACTGTATATCCAGCATGATTTTCCAAGAACCCAAACTTGAAGAAATAGATCATAATGTCTTGGCGCTCATACGTAAGCAGCGCGACCAACTTGGTAGCTTCACCGCAAGCCATCCCAATCGATGGTTTGGTTCCTTGAGGCGCAATACGTTTGCACGAGCGATTCAAGGCTCCAATACAATTGAGGGATACCACGCCACTCTTGATGAGGCGGTCGCCGCTGTAGAGGATGAGCCGCCGTTAGACGAAAAAACAGAGACTTGGTTTGCCCTCAATGGATACAGGGACGCAATGACTTACATCATGCAATCCGCAGATGACCCGACCTTTGAATTCAGCAAGCAGTACCTCAAAAGCCTTCATTTTATGATGACCGGTTTTGATCTAAACTCCAATCCAGGGCGATGGAGACCCGGGTCCGTATTCGTTGTTAACAAAGCAACGGGAGATGTTGTTTATGAAGCGCCGGATGTGGAAATTATTGATAAATTAATTGAGGAACTTGTCGAATATCTAGCACTTAAGACTGGTGATTCATCGGTCGTAACTGCGGCAATGGCGCATCTAAATCTAACAATGATCCATCCTTTCAAAGACGGGAATGGGCGGATGGCTCGCGCGCTCCAGACACTCATACTCGCAAACAAAGGTGTCCAAAATCCAATTTTTTCAAGCA
>JAJFHR010000237.1 GCA_021775515.1 Hyphomicrobiales bacterium
ATCTTGCCTTCTTCGGTTCGGCTGAAGGGCACCCCAAAGTGTTCCAGTTCATAAACTGCCGCTGGTGCCTCACGGCACAGATATTCAATTGCATCCTGATCACCAAGCCAGTCCGATCCTTTAACGGTATCGTACATATGCCAGCGCCAGTCATCTTCGCCCATATTCCCCAACGCTGCCGAAATGCCGCCCTGGGCGGCAACGGTGTGGCTTCGTGTAGGAAACACCTTTGAAATACAGGCTGTTTTCAGTCCTGCCTGACTAGCCCCCAGGACAGCTCTTAACCCAGCACCACCTGCGCCCACCACCACCACATCATAGGCGTGGTCGATAATCTCATAGGCGCGGCCATGTATGTTAAAATCGCTGCCGCCGCTTGCTCCATTCTGTGCCATGGCTGAATTCAATTTCCGAAGCTGAGTTTTAAAACTGCAAAGACGCATGCCATGCCAACGGCAACACTGAAAAATGTATTGCCCATCAACGCCAACACTTTAAGGCCTTCACTGTGAATATAGTCTTCTATGATCACCTGCATGCCTAAACACATATGATACAAGGCACTCACAATCGTCAGCAACATTACAACTGCAACGATCGGATGAGCAAGATAAGCAATGACCTCTGCATGCTCAGACCCGGCATAGATAACAATTGAGATAACAAAGAACATAACCAGAGGAATATTGGCCAAAGCAGTTAACCGCTGACGCCAGAAATGGTCAGTACCTTCCCGGGCCGAGCCCAGTCCTCTAACCCGGCTCAAAGGGGTTCGCATGCTCATGAAAATCCTCCCATCATCCAATAACCGGCAACCCAGATTACGAGAGTTACAACTACCGAACCGCCAATTGTCAACCTGGCCATGAGTTCGGCCGTCGGCAGATCAAAACCACGGCCGGTATCCCAAATAAGATGCCGCACGCCACCGAACATATGATGGATAAGCGCCCAGGTGTAGCCAAACAAAATGAGCCTGCCCAAAAGGCTCCCCATGAAATCCTGCACATAGGCAAAATAAGCAGGCCCCACCGCTGCGGAGATCAGCCACCAGCACAATAGCAGAGTACCCAAATAAAGCGCAGCGCCAGTGATACGATGCACGATCGATAACATCATCGTCAGCATCGGCGTATAGATCTGAAGATGCGGAGAAAGAGGCCTGTCAGACTTGATGTCAGCCATAAATAAATCCTCTAATACCAGGAGCGAATCACCCCGGGCAGCATAGGGCGTTTGTCGGGGGATTGTAATCAATGCAATCAGAGATGGCAATTTGTCCTTAGAGCTAAGTTGGAAAACCCCAGATTAACGTCCCACTAAAGCAATGCAACCGTCTCTAGAGCCAAAATTCAACCGATTATCGCGGTATCAGCACCCAATAATCGATTTCCAGAACAACATCCCGGGCGTATCCCTCGTCAGCCTGACCAGGAAATTCTTCACATGTCTGGTTTTTCACAGCAAACGTTTTTAATCTCAACAGCCCTAAATCACTTCGCGCGGAGAGTTCCGCTTTGGCGATAATTTCAGACCAGGCATAAATCGTGTCTCCTGCAAAACACGGCGCTACGTGTTTGCCCGCGTTAATGCCGGCAACAAAACAGGCATTTCCCAGGCCGTTAAAACTAAGTGCTCGCGCCAGAGAAATGATATGACCGCCGTATATCAACCGGCGTTTAAACCGCCCGGTTGCAGCTTGGTGCTGGTCAAAATGAACCCGAGCCGTATTTTGGAAGGAACGTGCCGCCATCATGTGATCAGCTTCTTCGATCGTCATGCCGTCGACATGATCAATGCGCTCTCCAATTGCATAATCTTTCCACTTGTGCGGGCTTCCGGCAAGATCGATATCATAATTTTTAAAGCTCACTGCCTCGGAAATGCCGGCCAGGCGGGCAGGCTCAATGATAGCGGGCAATTCTGGCACGACAGGATCAGGTGCGGGAATAGACGTATCATTTTTAACCATCATCACCCAGCGCGCATATTCCAGCACGCACTCCGATCGCTGGTTAAACCCGCGTGAGCGAACGTAAACTATACCGGTCTTGCCATTTGAGTTTTGCTTAAGCCCGATGACCTCCGAACAGGCCTCAAGCGTATCTCCAGGGTAAACCGGTGCCAAAAACCGGCAGTCGGCATACCCGAGGTTTGCCACAGCGTTCAAGGAAATATCGGGAACGGTTTTTCCAAAAACAATATGGAAGGTTAGAAGGTCATCCACCGGCGCGCCGGCATGGCCAAGAGCGCGGGCAAACTCATCGGAGGATTGAACGGCGAAGCGGCCGCCGAAAAGGGCGCCGTAAAGAGCAACATCTCCCGTCGTGACCGTCTTGGGCGTGGCGTGATGCAGGACTTGTCCAACTTTAAAGTCTTCAAAAAAATGCCCCGGATTTGCTTTGATCATTGGTTAATCATCCTGCCTATATCCCTTGTCGGCCTATTTCAGTCTTCGCTCAAACGTTCAATCGCTGCCATAATAGCGACCTGCCGTCTGGCAATTTCGGCATGCAGGCGTTCGACCATCTTGCCATTTATTGAAATAACACCTTTATCGTTGTTTTCCGGCTTATCGAAGGCTGCAATAATCTCTTTAGCGGTTTCGATTTCTTCCGCACTTGGTGAAAATATCTCATTACAGGGCTCTATTTGCCCCGGGTGTATGAGCGTTTTTCCATCCATGCCTAAGGATTTCCCATGTTCACATTCCTGTCTAAATCCATCAAGGTTGCGAAAGTCGTTATAAACACCATCGATAATCGTAAGATCATAAGCCCGTGCGGCTGCTACGCAAAGGGAAAGCCAGCTTACCATAGGCATCCGGTCTTGCGTTAAATGTGCCCCGGTTTCTTTGGCAAGATCATTTGTCCCCAGTGCCCATGTGCTTAATCGCGACCCAGGCAATTTTGCGGTTTCGGCAATTTCTTTAACATTGAGAATAGCCAGAGAAGTTTCAATCATCGCCCATAAAGCCAGTGAAGAGGGTGCACCTTCCTCATCGATTGCCTTGGTAGCGGTGGCAATATCTTTAGCCGTACTAACTTTTGGAACCAGAATACCGTCGGCTTTTGCTTTAACCGCCGCCTTCAGATCATCTGCGCCCCAGGGCGTTGACAGCTCGTTAATACGGACAATCAACTCACGGCCGCCATATCCTCCGTTGTCAAGGGCAGCAACAACTTGCTCCCGGGCAAGGTTTTTTTCATCAGGCGCCACAGAATCTTCGAGATCGAAGACCACGCAATCAACCGGCAGTTTTTTCACCTTTTCAAGCGCCCGCAAATTAACACCGGGCATATATAATATACTTCGACGCGGTCGAATGGATGCAGACATGAACAATTTACCTTTATGATAAAGAAGCAGGGTAGGGACCCTCGTTTGGCAGCAAAAACCTATAAATCCAATTTTGCCGCAAGTATCGCGCGTAAACATAGGTTACAAATGGTAAATGAGCGGTAATATCTTTTTGCAAAAGAGTAAACCGGAAAAATATGTCACGCCCTACCGTTTTAACAATTTCATCCCAGGTTGCCTACGGTCACGTTGGCAACTCCGCAAGCGTTGTGGCGTTGCAGAGCCTGGGTTGCGAAGTCATAGATATTCCAACGATTATTCTCTCAAGCCATCCCGGACATGGCCCAGCTGCCAGCGTTGAAATTTCAGCGAAAAAAATCGACGGCATTCTATCATCACTTAAAGATCAGGGGCGCCTTGACAAGGTCGACGTCATTTTGTCCGGCTACCTTCGATCCCGCGCTCAAATCAGGTCGGTTGCCAGAGCCGTCAAAACCATCAAAGCAAAAAACCTCGCTGCCATATATTGTTGCGATCCTATCATCGGAGATGAAGCAACCGGCATCTATGTTCCAGAACACGTGGCACAGGGCATAAAAACCCATTTGATTAACTTAAGTGATTTCATAACACCCAATCTTTTCGAATTTCAGTTTCTCTGCGGTCACAAAGGTTTAAAAATTGACCAGTGTATCGATCTAGCCCGAAATAAATTTAAAACCGACGTCCTGATAACCTCGGCCCCTTTGATTGACCCGGCCTTTTGCGGCAACTTATTGGTAACCGCACAACAGGCTTGGGTTTGTGAAACATCGCACATTTGTAATGTCCCGCATGGAACCGGCGATTTGTTTACCGCGCTGTTTGTTGGTCATTTTTTGTCAAAATGCCCGATAGAAGACGCATTGTCGCGTGCCACCGGGCAACTTAATTCGGTATTGATCAATTCCGCTGACGAGGGCACAGATGAGTTATGCCTCGCGCACCTGTTTCAGCGACCCGACACCGAGCCTTATCCACCCGCAACTATGATTGACGGCCAGTAATGATAAACCCTGCCCTTATTAAAAACGCTCATGAGCGCATCAAAAACCACGTCCGGCTGACACCGGTCGTCGAGATTGCCGAGGGAACCTTCGACAATGCCCTGCCGTGGAATATTAAACTTGAGATGCTTCAGCACTCCGGTTCCTTCAAGGCCCGTGGAGCTTTTAATAATCTGCTGTCGTTGGACATTCCCGAAACAGGAGTGGTGGCAGCCTCCGGCGGCAATCATGGTGCAGCAGTTGCCTTTGCCGCAATGAAGCTCGGAATTGCAGCCAACATATTCGTGCCAGAAATTTCATCCCCTGCAAAAATTGAGCGGATCAGAAACTATGGCGCCCAGGTTCACGTCGGTGGTGATGCCTATGCAGATGCATTAAACGCCAGCGAAGAGTTTTCCAAACGAACAAAAGCCCTCAGCATTCATGCTTACAACACACCCGAAACCCTATGCGGGCAGGCAACGGTGGCTCTGGAATGGCAAAATCAAGCATCGCATCTTGATACGATCCTGGTGGCCGTAGGCGGCGGCGGCCTCATTGGCGGGACTGCAGCATGGTATCGTGATGACATAAAAATTATTGCCGTCGAACCGCAAACCGCCTGTGCACTTCATGCCGCCTTGAAGGCGGGCAAGCCGGTTGATGTGCCGGTATCCGGCATTGCTGCTGATTCACTTGGAGCCAAAAGCATTGGTTCGTTGGTATTGCCGATCGCCCAGACCTTCGTTGATGAAACCGTGCTGGTCTCCAACGATGCCATAGCGATGGCCCAGAAAACTCTTTGGGAGGTATTGCGTATCGTCGCCGAACCCGGTGGTGCTGCGGCATTTTCGGCCCTGCTCAGTGGTGCTTATACTCCCGCTGCCAACGAGCGTGTTGGTGTGCTGGTCTGTGGCGCAAATACCAACGCGGTAAACTTCAATTGAAACCAGTATAAAAAGTAAGCACGAACCAGGCGGGAAAAACGCTTTGCATTGAAATAAATCAATGAATACGCCATTCACCCACCTAGGATGAGCCCCATTTAGGAGGTTTCATTATGTCGACTGTCAGAATTTATTATTTGGCTCTTGTTTTCGGATCTGCCGCCGCGTTCTCACTGACCCTGGCCTATCAGGCATGGAAATATAACCATCACAAGTAAAGGACTGGCGTTTTTACCCGCCTGGTATTACTGAAAAAAGCAGCCTAAAAAACCTAGGCTGCTTTTTTAATCAGTCCGTGGTTCACCAGCACCTCTGCAATCTGTACGGTGTTTAACGCCGCACCCTTGCGCAGGTTATCAGAGACAATCCAGATGTTCAGGCCATTTTCAACAGTGATGTCCTCACGTATCCGGCTGATGAAGGTGGCAAAATCACCGACACATTCTACCGGCGTAACATAACCACCATCTTCGTGTTTATCGACAACCAGACAACCCGGTGCCTCACGCAAAACCTTACGGGCTTCATCAGCCGATATCGGATTGTCAAATTCGATATTTACCGCTTCCGAATGACCAACAAAAACCGGCACCCGTGCCGCCGTTGCCGTTAACTTGATTTTGGGATCGAGAATTTTTTTGGTCTCGGCAACCATTTTCCATTCCTCTTTTGTCGATCCATCTTCCATGAAATCATCAATGTGAGGAATAACGTTAAAGGCAATCTGCTTGGTAAAATGTTTTGGCTCTTTGGGGTCATTGACAAAAATCGCCCGGGTCTGTTCCCATAATTCATCCATGGCATCACGGCCGGCACCCGAAACGGATTGATAAGTCGAGATGACAACCCGCTTGATTTTGGCATGATCGTGAAGTGGTTTCAGGGCGACCACCAATTGTGCGGTTGAACAATTTGGATTGGCGATGATGTTGCGCCGGTCATTCTGGGCCATATACTCATCAAGCACATGGGCATTCACTTCAGGTACGATAAGCGGCACCTCCGCGTCATAGCGCCAGCAAGAGGAATTATCGACGACGATACAGCCCTGAGCGCCAATCTTGGGCGACCATTCTTTCGACACAGCAGAGCCTGCCGACATCAGGCAGAAATCAGTATCGGAGAAGTCATAATTCTCCAGGGCCTTGACCTTTAGCGTCTGGTCTCCGTAAGACACTTCAACACCCTGGCTGCGGCGTGAAGCCAGTGGAATGACTTCGTCAGCGGGAAACTCCCGCTCGGCCAGTATATTTAGCAGTTCGCGACCGACATTCCCGGTCGCACCTGCGATGGCTACTTTATAACCCATTGTTCTGCTCCTATGGTTCTTCATCGGCTCTTTCAGGCCGACAAAGCCTCCAATTGCGAAATAATTGCCGAGCCCATTTCACTGGTCGACAACACTTTGTCCCCGGCAACAGCGATATCTGCCGTGCGGCATCCTTCAGCCAATGCGGTTTGAACCGCCTTATCCAGCAGATCCGCCTCCGCGGCCATGTCAAATGAATAACGCAAGGCCATGCCAAAACTGAGAATAGTTGCGATTGGATTGGCGACACCTTGACCGGCAATATCCGGGGCTGAGCCGTGCACGGGTTCGTAAAGTGCAAGGCGTTTGCCCGCTTTATCCGCTGCCCCAAGAGAGGCGGATGGCAGCATGCCGAGCGAGCCCGTCAGCATCGAGGCTACGTCCGATAACATATCACCAAACATATTGTCGGTGACAATCACATCAAACTGTTTGGGATTGCGCACCAGTTGCATACCGCAATTGTCAGCAAGCATGTGATCCAGTTCAACATCGCTATAACTTTGTTTGTGAACCCGGGAAACTTCTTCGTTCCACAACAGACCCGATTCCATCACATTGCGTTTTTCAACCGAGGTCACCCGTTTTGACCGTTTGCGCGCCAGATCAAAGGCAACTTCCGCCACCCGCTCGATTTCAAAAGTGTCGTAAATTTGTGTATTGATACCTCTGCGCTGTCCGTTGCCCAAGTCGGTAATACCCCGCGGTTCACCAAAATACAGGCCGCCCGTCAACTCCCGCACGATCATGATATCCAGGCCCTCTACAATCTCGCGTTTGAGCGAGGAGGCATCAGCAAGAGCCTCAAAACATATCGCCGGGCGCAGGTTTGCAAAAAGTTCAAGGTCTTTGCGCAACCGCAAGAGCCCGGCTTCCGGCCGTACGGAAAAATCAACGCCATCCCACTTTGGCCCGCCTACGGCACCAAGAATAACAGCATCGGCAGCTTTTGCCCTTTCAACAGTCTCATCAGTAACCGCCACGTCGTGAGCATCATAACAACAGCCGCCAACAAGAGCCTCACTGGTGTCAAATTCAACATCTCCGCGCCCTGAGAACCACTGGATTACGCGTCCGGCCTCAGCCATAACCTCCGGGCCGATACCGTCACCGGCAAGAAGAAGAATATTTTTTGTTGTCATTGAATTCAGTCCATTTCGGTTGTCGCACACAAAACAACGCCCCGCTTTTTAGGCAGGGCGTCGATGTTCAAGAATATCTATGCCCCGTTATACCCACGGCCGGGTTTTTTTCATTTCTGTTTCAAACGTATCAATCGTCTCGGATTTTTCCAGGGTCAGCCCAATATCATCCAACCCCTCAATCAAACAACGTTTTCGATGCGCATCAAGTTCGAAATTAATTTTGCCGCCGTCCGGACCGGAAATTTCCTGAGCCTCAAGGTCGACCGTAATAACAGCGTTGGAGCCACGCTCGGCATCATCCATCAACTTGTCGATGTCTTCCTGCGGAAGCTTGATTGGCAGAATACCGTTTTTGAAACAATTGTTGTAAAAGATATCGGCAAAACTCGTCG
>JAJFHR010000238.1 GCA_021775515.1 Hyphomicrobiales bacterium
ATGTTCATGTATTGACACTTACTGCAACGCCCATTCCACGTACTTTGCAATTAGCACTTACCGGTGTTCGCGAACTGTCACTCATCGCTACACCTCCCATCGACAGGCTGGCCGTGCGCACCTTCATAACTCCATTCGACCCGATGGTGCTAAGGGAGGCGTTTTTGCGCGAACGATATCGCGGCGGCCAGAGTTTTTACGTTTGTCCGCGAATTTCAGACCTTGCCGAAGCCCGGGAGTTTCTCGCCCAACAGGTGCCCGAACTCAAAGTGGCCACCGCCCATGGCCAAATGCCACCGAGCCAGCTTGAGGATATTATGACGGCGTTTTATGAGGGCAAATATGATGTTTTGCTTTCAACGACAATTATTGAATCGGGTCTGGATATTCCAACCGCCAATACGCTGGTTGTTCACCGATCAGACATGTTTGGTCTGGCACAGCTCTATCAATTGCGCGGGCGGGTAGGGCGGTCGAAAATCCGCGCCTATGCTCTGTTTACACTTCCGACCAAGAAAAAACTGACGGATGCGGCCGAAAAACGTCTGAAAGTGTTGCAGTCCCTGGATACTCTTGGCGCAGGATTTTCCCTGGCCAGTCATGACCTTGATATTCGCGGTGCCGGTAACCTGCTGGGTGATGAACAATCTGGGCACATAAAAGAAGTCGGGTTCGAACTTTATCAGGACATGCTGGAAGAAGCCGTTGCCAGCCTGCGTGCGGGAGACGACGACATTGAAGATGCGCAGTGGTCACCGCAAATAAATATCGGTACGTCGGTATTAATACCGGAGAACTACGTTTCTGATCTGCAATTGCGGCTCGGCCTCTACAGGCGATTGTCCACTCTCGACAGCGATGAGGAAATTGACGCTTTTGCCGCCGAACTGATCGATAGATTTGGCAAGCTGCCCGAGGAGGTCGATCATTTGCTCAAGGTGGTCGCTATCAAGTCCTTGTGCCGGCGCTCCGGCGTGCAGTCGATTGATGCCGGTCCCAAAGGAGCCGTCGTTAAGTTTAGAAACGACTATTTTCAAAACCCCGCAGGCCTGGTGGATTTCATCAATCAACAGGGAAGGAATGCCAAGCTCAGGCCGGACCATAAACTTGTCCTGACCCGTGACTGGCCATCGCCGGAAATCCGTCTCGATGGCTCCAGAACTTTGCTCAATCAATTGTCAAACATTGCCGCTTTGGCAGCGTAACATGGTATCGCCAGGTTAGGGTTCCAAAGAACTTTGGTTTGTGTTTTCTTCCGCAACTTTGTCCAAGACCTGTAATATCGAGTCCGGGTTTTGTGCGCCCGACATGGCGTATTTTCCACCGATAATGAAACACGGCACACCCTCAACGCCTATCTTGTGAGCATAGGCAACGCCTTGTTCAATAGTGTCACGGTCAACATCGCTTTCCAGCATGCCGCGCACCTTGTCAACGTCCATGCCCGCGCCTTCAGCCGCTTTGAGCAGAACGGTATGATCGCCGATATCCTCACCCTTGATAAAAAACAGATCAAACAACCGTTCAACCACGCCATCCTGGCAGCCTTCATTTTTTGCCCAGTGGATCAGCCTGTGGCAATCTATGGTATTAGGCGAGCGGCCGATTTTATCAAAAGCAAAAGCAATATTCTCTTGCTGACCCGCCAATTTAATATTTTCATACACACCTGCTGCACCTGCCGGACCGCCAAATTTCCGGTTGAGATACTCCTGCCGGTCCATACCGCCCGGCGGTATCGTCGCATCCAATTGAAAAGGATGCCAGCGGACATCCACCTCCAGATCCGCGCGCTGTTTTAAAGCAGATTCCAATCGGCGTTTGCCAATAAAACACCACGGACACATAACATCCGAAATAATGTCAATTTCAATGGGGAGAGGAGATACCATAAGATTTCTTTGCTGTTTGTTGATTTGGGTGCAGTATCTTCCAAATCGACTGCCAGCGCAAATCAAGGCATTGTCAATCTCAAATGATGTACGGGTAATGACCAGTTATATGAGCTAATCGTTAGCCGCGGTATTTTAACTGCTCATTCTCAGAAGTTTCGGATTGGCAATTTCAAATATCCGGCTGCGGGCGCGCTCCACCAAGGCTTCCGGGCTGTCTCCCATGCGGTAACTGGCCACTGCATGTCCAAGTTCAATGCGGATCGGCTCATGCACGTCAAGGACTGAAAATTCGGTGTAATTGACAACGCCCGCAATCCGTTTGACGGCTATTTCCGCAGCGTCCGGCATTGTGTCAGGTAAAAGTACACAAAAACGTGCACCTGAATAACGCGCGGTCAAGTCCTCTCCTCTTACCAGGATGCCCATGACTTCGCCGACCTGGCGGATAATTCGATCACCAACTGCATATCCATGTTTGTCGTTGATTTCGCCAATATTTGTGATGTTGAAAAACGCCACACTCAAAGGTTTACTCCAGCGATCTGCATTACTGATCTGTGACACCATGTGTTCAAGCAAAAACCCGCGGCTGTAAAGACCGGTCAGGCCGTCACTCGTGGCAATGTGGCGGGCCCGGGTATAAATAATGCGCAGAGAATCACGAAAGCGCAGTTCTTTCACCAAAGACAACACCCGTGCTTGCAACTCTTCCGGGCGAACCGGCTTGCTCAAAACATCAGTTATACCGATGTCAAAGACCCGGGAAGGATTTGACAGAGTATTAGGATCAACGATCATAATGATAGGCGTATTGTAAAGTTGGGAATTTCGCCGCGCATCCTGGCAAAACTCCAGATAGGGGTGTTCGGATCCCTCAACGTCAATCAACACTGCATCAAAATCACGCCTGAACATATAATCCAGTGCGGTGGCCGGAGTTAACGCCCCTACCAGGGTTGCGTGTTTGGACAAGGCATTTTCGATCACCGGGAATGAGGTGTGGGCACCGAGAACCAAAACTGTTGCATCATCAATCTGCGTTGGCGGGCGGACCAGTTCGGGAGCTTCAACACCATATTTTGATGATGTGCTCAACCGCCGCGATAACTCCTCCTGCATGGTGTTAAGACGAACCAGAGCATTGACCCGACCATAGATTTGCAGATCGTCTATCGGACCAAGGATGGCATCATCTATGCGCCCTTTCTCACGGGCAGAATGCACTTTATCCGCCATTTTTTCATTTGAGTTGCCAATCACAATGATCGGCAGCGGGCTGGCAATATGTTCTTCCTTCAGGCGGTCAGCCAGTCTGAGGTGAGGGGTAATATCGACCGCGTCTTCTTCTCCTTGCAAGTCAATGATGACAAGGTCGGGCCTGCGGCTGCCTAGACACAGAGTTTCAGCGAGCAACACATCGGCCGAATCTGCCTCATAGCCATTCTGTTCCAAGTTTCTCGCAAACCTATGGCGATTGGTTTCCTGATTTGCAACAACGAGAATGCGCGCCTGAGTGACCATACCGAAAGAATCCCTTTACTCTGATTGGCGGCAATCTTTCCCTACTCGCATGCACTCGAGATTTAGAAATCCCACCAAAACTCTACATACCTGTATCGTTAATTAGAGTAAATTTTTCATGAATTTCGTGAAAATCAGGAGAATTAAATAGCCGGTTTCAATGATTTAATTCTAGCCGCTATCCACGGTTTTCTCCCGCTTGGCGCCGTCGAACAGCGCCTGCAATTGTTTTCGTTGCAACTTGCCATGCGGACTTCGC
>JAJFHR010000239.1 GCA_021775515.1 Hyphomicrobiales bacterium
AAATCAGCCAAAATCTTGGTATATTTTTCATCGTCTGTAGACATGACCTGGATTTTTTTTGGCAACACAGCGATGCGTTTATTGCCGCTATCGTCGAAGATGGCTACCTGCGGTTTGCCAAGGTCATACGGTGCCAGGGACAATTCCTGGCGAATGTAAGGATTGCACCTTTCGTCATCATCTATTTTGTCTGGCTTTCCAACCGGCCACAAGGTCTTGCGTTGAGCACCGAGCAAACTGTAAAGGCGAAAATTCTGACGTGGTTTTATAATTTTCGAAATGAGATCAGCTTCAAGCGGGGCGCCGTTAACACCGCCGCCCAACACACAGGTTTGGCCTTCGGGGTCAACAGCAATGGCAATGCGAGTATGTTCCTTGGCGTTTACAGAAGCGATTTGGCTCAGCGTAATCAGCGACAATGCTGCAAGCGAAATTATCGCGGTATGATATCTGCGCGCTTTATTGTTTGCCGACAGTTTTGTTATATACCAGCTTGGCCGCCGCCAGGTCTTCCAGTGCGGAGCCAACTGATTTAAACAGCGTTTTTTCATCATATGTCTGGCGACCACCCTTATTGCCGCGGGTTAAATCAAATAAATCCGCGACGATATCCTGCTTTGATATTACGCCTTTTTTAAGAGGCTGCACAAGATCTCCGGCCTCACTTAAAGCTCCCTCACGTGTATCGACATATATCCGGGCGTTTTTTACAGCCTCATCATCACATTCGCGCAGATCTGGCCTGAAGCCGCCGACAAGGTCAAGATGCGACCCCAATTTCAGCCATTTGCCAAGAATGAGAGGTCGATCCGAGATCGTTGCACAGGAGATGATATCAGCCTCACGAGCAGCCCCTTCAATATCTTCCGTAGCCTCGATGCGAAACTGTTCGCTCGATAGGTTTTCCGCTAAATTTTTTGCCTTTTTAGGATTTCGGTTCCACACGCTGACCCGGGTGATAGGCCTGATTGAGGCGTGGGCCCGGATGAGGTAGGGCGCAAGCGCGCCTGCACCGACCATCAGAAGGTTTTTTGCGTTGTTATTTGCCAGATAAGAGGCAGCCAGCGCGGACGCGCAAGCCGTGCGCCATAATGTTATTGATTGTCCGTCAACAACCGCCAGCGGTTGGCCGCTGTTGCCATCAAGCAAAATATACAGCCCCATCACAGTGGGCAGGCCTTTGGTGGTGTTATCGGGATAAATCGTAACTGTCTTAAGCCCGACATAAGAATTACCGGGGTCGGGATTTTCCGAAAAATCATCCCAGGCAGGCATCACCAGCAAGGTAGCTTCAGGCGCGTTTGCCCGCACCAGACTATGATGAGCTCTCAGCGGTGTCACAACACTCTGGAGAAAGGCTGAACGCAGGGCTTCAATAAGTTCCGGAAAAGTTAGGGCATCTTTGACCTGCTCGGCCGATATGTTCAACATTACCGGTCACACATCTTGTCAAAGAGCGCCTGTGCGTTGGCTATCGCCGGCACGAGGAGGAGATAATGATGGCTGCAGGTTATGTCGGGCATCTTCGCGCAGCCTGGAGGCTTCCTCGCGCCATCTGTTGGCTTCGCCGGTCATGGCGCGGGCATTTTTGCGCCATTTTCCCTGAGCAAGCCAAGTTGCTATGCCACCAAAGATGATGCCAAATAAGATAGCTGCAAATACCAGCAAATAAAGTGGTAGGCTGAGAGTGAAATAAGGATCGACCTTAGAAAAAGGATCAATTGAAAACGTAACAATTTGCCGATTGGACACTGCAATTGTGATAAGTATCACACCTACAGGCACCCAGAAAATCCAGGAAATGAGCTTTTTCAAGCCGCAGGCTCCTTCTTAGGCACGATATTGGCTAACCCTAATTGGGCTGAATAACACGTTAATCAGCCGCTGTATCAAGTTTTACCTGGTTAAGACGCTCTCTTAGTTCTTTGCCGGTTTTAAAAAACGGTACATGCTTGGCTTCAACATGAACCGTTGCTCCGGTTCTTGGGTTGCGTCCGGTTCTTTCCGGCCGGCTTCTGACCGAAAAAGCCCCGAAACCTCGCAATTCCACCCGGTTTCCCTCCGCAAGTGTGCGGGTGATTTCGTCGAAGACGGTATTTACAATTCTTTCGACGTCACGTTGATAAAGATGCGGATTTGATTGAGAAATCCGTTGAATCAGTTCTGATTTTATCATCTAACACCAGCAAACACGTATCAAATTCACCTAGCTTTATGCCAGAAAATTAGCTCCTGTTTGCCGCCTCCCCTTGATGTTAATTCCCTTCAGCCAGTGAAGGGTGCCAAAGCGCGACTAGGCCGTCAAGTCTAAGTCGTTCAGAGCGCAAGGTTTTTTCATACATCAACCCTGTGCCCACCAACTGAGATAAGCCAAATACCCTCGCCAACTGCATGATTGTGTTGCTTGCCAGGCCAAAATCCGCATAGGTCGTCTTCGACCAATCCACTACTTTAAGTTTTTGATCAATATTTTTGGTTTTTGTCAGCCATGCCCGGGCTTCCTTTTCACCGCCGATAGCGTCGATCAGCTTGGTTTTCAAAGCTTGCCTGCCGGTATAAACGCGGCCATCGGCCAACTGACGCGCCCTGATTTTATCAAATGGCCGCCGCTCAGCAACCAAATCAACAAACCAGTCATAAGAATCCACCACCATCTCCTGTGCAACCCGGCGGGCATCTTCGCTAATCGGCACAAAAGGCGACGGTGCGCCTTTGAGGGGGCTGCTTTTTACCTCCTCCATCTTAACGCCGATCTTATCAAGCAATGCTGCGACATCAGCCCATTGAAAGATAACTCCAATGGACCCGGTAATTGTATTTCCGCGCGCAACAACATAATCACCGGCAACCGCTGCAATATAGCCGCCGGAAGCTGCCACCGTCCCCAAAACGGTAACAACAGGTTTTTTAGCCGCAATGTCCCTGATCGCCTCAAACAGAATTTCTGACCCTGTTGTGGTCCCTCCCGGGCTATTTATCAAAAAAATAACCGCCTTCACTTTGTCGGAATCGCGCGCTTTATTGAGAAGCTCAATTTTTTTGCGGTCATTGGTGATAATGCCTTCAATGGAAATTCTGGCAATGTGGTTGCGGCTCGCCAAGGCCAGACCATTTTCACGGTTTGACAGGCCGATTGCAAAAATGGCAAATATCACCACGGCTACAGCAAGCAAACGCCAGAAAGACACACGTCGTCTCAGCCGTCTTTTTTCAACAAGAGCGTCAGCCTCAAGCGCCATGGTTTTAGGCCTTTTCCTGATCATTATTACCCGCAAAACAGGCTATAATGCTGGCGTTGTAAAAACCAGTGTCAACTGTAAATAAATTCAGGCCGGCGGCACGTTGTGTGTCGCCGGCCTGATTAGACTGGTTTATTCTTCTGCTTTTTCTTCGACGGTTTCTTCTTCATCGCTGTCACCGTCGGTTTGCGCCTTGGTGAGGGCGGCACCGAGAATGTCACCGAGTGAAGCACCGCTATCAGAGGAGCCGTACTGAGCGACGGCTTCTTTTTCCTCGGCAATTTCCAATGCCTTGATAGAAACAGAAACCTTGCGGCTGGCCTTGTCGAATTGCGTGATGCGGGCGTCGATCTTATCACCCACGGCAAACCGCTCAGGCCGCTGTTCCGAGCGGTCCCTGCTCAAATCAGCCCGCCGGATAAAGGACTGGATAGCGCCGTCTGAAATGGTAACATCAATACCATTGTCTTTAACTCCTGTGACTTCACAGGTGACAACCGCGCCGCGACGCAGGGTCTGCGCATTCTCCATAGGATCGCCGGATAACTGCTTGATTCCAAGTGAAATACGTTCTTTCTCGGTATCAACATCAAGCACAGTGGCTTTTACCACATCGCCTTTTTTGTATTCGGCAATGGCCTCTTCGCCACTCTTGTTCCAGTCCAGATCAGACATGTGGACCATGCCGTCAACATCACCGTCCAGGCCAATAAAGAGGCCAAATTCCGTGACGTTTTTAATTTCACCTTCGACGATCGTGTCTTTGGGAAATTGATCAGAGAAAGTAAGCCAGGGATTGTCGGTGCACTGTTTCAGACCCAGCGAGATACGCCGCTTGTTGGGGTCAACCTCAAGCACCATGACTTCAACTTCCTGCGAGCTAGCAACAATTTTGCCCGGATGGATGTTCTTTTTAACCCAACTCATTTCGGAGACGTGAACAAGACCTTCGATGCCTTCTTCCAGTTCTACAAAAGCGCCGTAATCTGCGATATTGGTGACGCGGCCGGTAAATTTGGAGCCGACAGGGTATTTTAACGCAACACCATCCCAAGGATCGGCTTCAAGTTGCTTCATGCCGAGGCTGATGCGTTGAGTATCCTGGTTGATGCGAACAATCTGCACATTAACCGTTTGCCCAATCGACAGAATATCACTTGGGTGGTTAACACGTTTCCAGGCGATGTCGGTTACATGCAGCAGGCCATCGATGCCGCCAAGGTCGACGAAGGCGCCCTAATCGGTAATATTTTTTACCACGCCTTCAACAACCTGGTTTTCTTTCAGATTGGCGACAATTTCATGACGCTGTTCGGCACGGGCTTCTTCCAATACGGCGCGGCGCGAGACCACAATATTGCCGCGGCGCTTGTCCATTTTCAGGATCTGGAAGGGCTGGCTGATATTCATAAGAGGTGAAATGTCGCGGATGGGACGGATGTCCACCTGGCTTCCCGGCAGAAAGGCTATGGCCCCATCGAGATCTACCGTAAATCCACCTTTGACACGGCCAAAGATGATACCATCAACACGCACATTGGAATCGAATGACTTTTCAAGTCTCACCCAGCTTTCTTCTCTGCGCGCTTTTTCGCGGCTGAGAACAGCTTCACCCAGAGCATTTTCAATCCGGTCCAGAAATACTTCTACTTCATCGCCGGGGGTAAGGGTGACAGCCGCGCCAGGTGCCTGGAATTCTTTAAGTGGGACCCGGCCTTCAGTTTTCAGGCCAACGTCTATAACGGCAAGGTCGTTTTCAATTGCGACAATTGTTCCTTTTACAACATTGCCTTCCTGTGGCGATCCCTCGCCGAAGCTCTCTTCCAAGAGGGCTGCAAAATCTTCTCGTGTCGGGTTCATACCACCCGCGGACAGTTCGGTCATTAAGGCTCCTAAGCACTAAATACATAGTTGGCCCATGAAAATGATCATGGGGCTTCCCAATTTGGGCCTGCTCGGCTTAACGCCAATCAGCCCATATATGGGCGGTTAAACAAATATTCCGCTTAACGGCAGATTTATCGAGTTAAGTCAGAATAAACGGCATAACAAAAGGGGCACGCGTTTTACATTTACGCACCCTTTAAAACCCGCCTACCTGCTGTCGATCCATTCGACGGCTGCACGGAATGCCGTTTCTATATCTAACTTTGACGTATCGAGCAAGTGCGCATCTTCAGCCTGGCGCAATGGAGCTGTTTTGCGATTGCGGTCGCGCTCGTCACGGGCTGCTATTTCTCTGCTGACTTCTTCAAGTGTGCCAGCATATCCGCTGGCTTCCAATTCGAGAAATCGGCGCTTAGCCCGCACTGCAACACTTGCCGAGACAAAAAGTTTTATATCAGCATCGGGGCAGACAAATGAGCCAATATCGCGGCCATCAAGGATAGCACCATTCGGCGATTTGGCAAAGTCACGTTGAAACGATAAAATAGCTGCGCGTACTCTTGGCTCGGCCGCAACAATAGAGGCAGCTTCAGCAATTGCAGCGGTGCGCAACAACGCTTCGTCAATCGGGCTTGCATCAAGATCAAGGGCAGCTTTTTCCGCAGCCTCAACATTAGCGGGGTCTTCGCCGGCCACAAGCACCTTATAGGCCACTTTGCGATACAGCAGACCGGTATCAAGATAATTCAGGCCATAATGGTCCGCCAGTTTTTTTGCAAGTGTCCCTTTGCCCGAGGCTGAAGGACCATCAATCGCTATAATCATCTATTTCTCCACAGCCTTCGGCTCAATTGGGTCGAAAAGGCTTAAATTAACCG
>JAJFHR010000240.1 GCA_021775515.1 Hyphomicrobiales bacterium
TCCAGCGATAGGCACCCTCTTTGCGCGCGATATGCCCAACTCCGGGAAACGGCAGGTGGTAACCAATCACACGCAGACGCTCACTCGCGGCTTGATCCAACAGCTTTTTTCGGTTGGTTACGGCAAGGTCGGGGTCAAAATCTGTCAACGGTCTCCAATCCGGGTGCTGCAGTGAGACGAGAAAATGGGTCAATGCATCGCCTGTCACCAGCAGGGTTTCATTGTTTGATGTGATCCGGAACGAATTATGTCCCGGCGTGTGCCCTCGTGAGTCCACTGCCTGAATTCCCGGCAGGAATTCGCTGCCCGGTTTAATGAAGGTCGTGCGTTCGGCGACAGGTTTGAGGTTTCGCTGCGCGCCTAGCGCAAAGGAGTGAAACTGCGCCGGCAACCGGGTCAGCACATCACTGGAAGTCCAGAAATCAAACTCTCCCGCATTGAGGTAATATTGCGCATTGGGATAACGTGGTGCTTCTTCGAATTCATCGACCAGGCCCCAGATGTGATCAGGATGGGCGTGAGTTATCACTACGGCATCAATCTGCTCCGGCTCAATACCCATTTTCTCCAGAAGGTCGGGTAACTTGCCTGCACTATCCTGAAAATTAGGTCCTGATCCCACATCAAACAAGATGAGTTTTTCGCCGGTGTCAACAAGTGTGAGGTTTGTTTGAGAAATGTTTTCGTTGGTGGGCAAATAATTTTGACGGAGGAATTCTTTAAGTTTTGCTTCCGGCATATCGCGGGCGAGAAACTGGGCCGGCAAGGTTAAAGTGCCATCGCTGAGAGATGCGCATTTGTAGTTTCCGATATTGAAACGGTAATATCCCGTCGCCTGTCCCCCCAGGGAGGCCTTGGCCTGAGCGGCCTTGTGGCTCATTCCGTTGATAAAGAATGTACCCGCTGCCGTAGCAAGAGAGCGGGAAACAAATTGTCTGCGATTAAGGGAATTTGGCACGCGCATGACCGGACGTCCTTTGTCGATTGAATAACACTTTTATATATTCGAATTTTATTATATGTTAAATTTACAGCATGCGAAAGGGGAAACCAGGATGAGACTTTTCAGTCTTCTAATTGTTTGGACATTCGTGGCAATGATGCCTGCAGGTCATGCCAGCCAATCGATACCGGATCAATATCCGCAATCGCTGCTTTATTCCAAGCCGGTCGAAGTTATCCCCTACGTCTTTTCTGCAATCGGTGCCACCGCTCCGCCCGGATATGACAACTCGGGCCACAATAACAACCTGTCTTTTATTGTTACTGGAGACGGTGTCATTGTCATCAACGGAAGCTCGAGTTTTCTCCTGGCAAAAGCTTTGCACGATGAGATAAAAAAAGTAACAGACCAGCCGGTGAAACTGATCATAAATGAAAACGGGCAGGGTCATGCCATGCTCGGAAATTCCTATTGGGCGAAACTCGGCGTTCCAATTCTTGCCCAAAAACAAGCCGCTGAAGAATTCAAAAAACGCGGATTTGATGCACTGGATCGCATGAAAAGATACAATAAGGAAAAAGCCGAGGGAACCACGGTTCAAGGACCCACTGAAACCTTCGATAAACTCAAAGTCATCACCATGGGCGATTTCACCATCGAGGTGAGATGGCTCGGGCCCGCCCATTCCCCCGGCGACGTAGCCGTTTGGCTGCCAAAGCAGAAGTTGGTGTTTTCGGGAGATATGGCCTTTCACGAACGCCTGTTGCCTATATTCGAGGACACCATCACGGCGGACTGGCTCGAAAGCTGGAAGAATTTTGAAGCTCTGGGTGCTGTATATGTTGTCCCTGGCCACGGGCACCCGACCAACATGGCACAGGTGCGCCGCTATACACGTGATTATCTGCTTTATCTTCGCGGTAAAATCGGCGAGTTGATCGAAAATGGCGGAACCCTTCAGGATTCTTATGGCGTAGATCAATCCCCATACGCCCATCTCGATACGTTCAATGAACTTGCCAAACGCAATGCTGGCCGGGTGTTTGAACAGATGGAATTTGAATAAATTCCATTCTGTTGACGGTTGAAATTTGCGGGTGAATACAGCGTCGCAAGGTTTGGACCTGGCACAAGCGGCAGTCGTTTAATTGACGACTTACTTGGGCCCTGCCTACTCGGTGCACCAGATGGCGGCGTTAATCCTTACGGTGTTAAAACCACCGGCTTTTGACTTTTTGCTTGCCTTTTTCTGAAAATGACATGGTGCTCTCTAACCGGTCGGGCAGATGAGGGCACCGTATTTATACAAGTTTGGCGCCGGGAAACGCAGCAACAGGTGTCAATCGGCAAGAAAATCACGAAGGACCTAACAAAACAGATCGCAAACTGATAATGTGGGAGTTTGTGATAATTTCAGGGGCGGGTAAAATCGGCAAATGGATAATGTTCGCTGACCTCCTTGAAGCTGAAACGACTGGTCGATTTTTATGGAGAAACTCAGGTTATTTCGCCGCTCGAAAAATTTAGAATATGAGATTGATGAATTTCTAGGCAAACTTTCAGAATCGGCTATTTTGTTTAAGCTAGCCGTCAAAACCTATCTGCGAGAAGGCTGTACCGACGAATTTAATGAGAAGCTTTCTGAGGTAAACTCTCTGGAAAGTTCTGCTGATGTACTGCGCCGACGCATCGAAAATGAACTCTACACCCACACTTTGATCCCGGAATCACGCGGCGATGTTCTCGGTCTGATTGAAACTTTGGATGATGTGTTGAACTTTTTTGAAGGTGCGCTGTGGGCCATTCACATTGAGCGGCCTGATATCCCCCCCGAGTTTCGTCCGGGCTTTAAGAAATTAACCTCCATGGTGGTTTCGTCGGTAGATTCTCTCGTCCTCGCTGCCCGGGCTTTTTTCCATTCTCCATTGGCGGTAAATGATTATAATCATAAAGTGCTCCTGTTTGAAAAGGAAGCGGACAAGATTTCCAGTCGGCTGAAGCAAGAGATTTTCGGCTCTGATTTGGACCTTGCTCACAAAATGCACTTGCGTGATTTTGTCGAACATATCGATAACGTGGCGGACTGGGCAGAAGACGTAGCCGACCGGCTGGCGATTTATGCCATCAAGCGCATGGCGTAGGGTCAATCCGTGCTGCTTGATCCTTCAATCCTGATATTTTTAACCAGTGGACTGTTTTTGGGCTGGGCACTGGGGTCGAATGACGCTGCCAATGTTTTTGGTACCGCCGTTGGCACACGGATGATTTCGTGGCAGATGGCGGCCATTATTTGTTCGATCTTTTTATTACTCGGTGCTGTTATTTCCGGTGCGGGTGCGGCCCATACGTTGGGCAAACTTGGCGCGATTACGGCTTTGCCGGGGGCATTCATGACAGCGCTTTCGGCAGCTATTGCAGTTTACACCATGACTAAGGCAGGGTTGCCCGTATCCACGACCCAGGCCATCGTCGGCGGCATTGTTGGCTGGAATCTGTTTACCGGAACT
>JAJFHR010000025.1 GCA_021775515.1 Hyphomicrobiales bacterium
CTTGCAACAGCCTTGAACGCTGCTGCGACAACACAACCAAAGCGCCAGTCTAAAAAAACATCGAAAGCGACGAAAGACGATCAGGGCAATCTGTTCTAGAACTCAATCGGGAATTTGTGTAAATACATCGGTAATGATGGCTGGAAATTCATGAAAATTGCGGTATATATCTAAACTATGAACAGATTTGACAAATCGCTCGGTCAGCGCAAAGAAGCAAAAATTACCTATATGGACGGCGAGTTTCGCATTGTCACGCCCGGAGATTTTGTCTTATGTGGCATAACTTCAAGGCCGATTGCGCTGGACGAACTTAAATACTGGAGTGTTGAGTGTCAGGAGGCTTATGTCGATGCCGCCTCCGCATTTCAACGCTACAAAGAACTCCGGGCTAAGCGTTAGCCTTGAGGGCCGGCAATATGGCTTGCAAAAACGCTTCCTCCTGGTCAAATTTAAGATCGACCCCAAAATACAGGCTTGAGTGAAACAGGCGGTCGCAGGCACCTGACTGTCCCTTAAGCCGGATGTGATCTTTGGCAGTGGTCAGCAGCAGGCAATTTTTATTATCGGCTTGAAGCGACAGCAGCCAATTCGCCTCACTTTCTGAAAACCGGTGGTGGTCGGGAAATCTGATCTTTTCAATTACGTCGGCCCCGGCCTGTTCAACCGTTGTAAAAAATTTTTCGGGAACGCCGATACCGGTAAAAGCGATTACTTTTTTCCCTTCAAGTTGAGGTGCATTGTCAGCTGCAACCAACTGTGCTGAAAAAACCGGTTTGCCGCTTTTTTTCATGCGTTGATCAAGCCTGTGATCAACCAGGCTCCCGCCCGACACAACAATGATATCCGAATTTGCAATTTGGTCTAAAAGCGGTCCACGCAATGGCCCCGAAGGTATGATGTGCCCATTCCCTACGCCCTGCTTATGGTCGATGACAATGATCGAGAGATCTTTATGCAGCGAGGGGTTTTGAAAGCCGTCATCCATAATAATAACATCAGCACAGGATCGCGACAGTGCTTTGGCACCGGCCGGCCGGTTTTTGGAAACCACCGTTGGGCCTGCCGCAGCCAGCAACAAAGCCTCATCTCCAACCTGAAGGGCCGTGTGATGATTACGATCCACGTGCAGAGGACCTGGTAATTCACCGCCGTAACCTCGGGTTAAAAAAGCAACGGAAATGTTTTTTTCACTGAGCAGAGTTGCCAGGGCCAAAGCTGTCGGGGTTTTTCCTGCACCTCCGGCAACAAAATTTCCAATGCAGATAACAGGCTTATCTGCTTTTTGAGGTCGCACCAAACGTGATCTGAGCCGGGTTCCAACGCCATACAGCCATCCAGCAGGCCATAACAACACACTTAAAACTGACAAGCGGTTGTAATACCAAAAAGCCGGCGCATGCATCCTAATCGCCTCTCTTCGATTGTACGCCCGGTGCTTTTTGATCAAGCAGATCAAGAAGTGCCCTTGCGGTTCGCTCGGTTGCGCCTTTTAAGGTGGCAGCCTGTTTTTTGCTGTTGCTGATCATCGTGGCACATAATTGTTTAGAGCCTAAAAGGCGCGCCAGTGATGCCACAAGTTCTTTTTCATCAATAACTTCCAGCGCACCATCGTGGCGATCCAGCAATTGATAGATATCCTGAAAATTATCCACCAGCGGTCCATGGAGAACCGCCGATCCACCATCAATGGCTTCGATAGGATTATGCCCACCAATCTCCACCAGTGACCCGCCTATAAAACTGATTGGCGCCAGCGCATAAAACAGGTTCATTTCTCCTAACGTATCGGCAAGATAAACATCTGTTTTTTTGCTGATTAAATCTGACCTGCTGCGCCGCGCCAAAGTTAAATTCCGCGCCTCAGCAAGTACAGCAACTTCATCTGCCCGCTCGCGGTGGCGGGGAACTATGATTGTGAGAAGATTGGGAAACTTGGTCGATAAGAGCTTATGGCAGTTTATGACAGATAATTCTTCACCGGGATGGGTACTGGCAGCCAGCCAGAATGGCCGCCTCCCGATCTGCTTCTGTAGACCTTTCAGATCTTTTGGCGCGACCGCAAGCCGGGATATATCCGCCTTCATATTACCAAAGTTTGAGACCTGACGGGCGCCAAGCGCTGCCAGTCGCTGCTCGGCAACAGACGATTGCGCTGAAATATGATCAAAACGGGCAAGCAAGGCACGGATCAGGCGGGCAGCCCTGCTCCATCGTTTAAAACTCCGGTGTGATATACGTCCATTGACCATGGCAATCGAAATATTGCGCCGTGTGAGGTCCACAATTGTATTCGGCCAAATTTCAGATTCGGCAAAAACCGCCAGATCGGGCCGCCAGTGATTGAGAAATTTTTGTATGATGCCCGGCAAATCAAGCGGGGCATATTGATGACATGCGCCTTCGGGAATTCGTTCGGCAAGAACTTCGGCAGCACTCACGGTTGCCGTTGTCACCAGAATATGAAGATCATCTTGGCCGTCGAGAAGCGTCTCGATTAATTTGAGGCATGAAATTGTTTCTCCAACACTTGCCGCGTGAATCCAAATAAGTTTTCCTTGCGGACGCTGAAGAAACTTCTGGCCCAGTTTTTCTTGCGTTCTGCCGTCTACTTCTTTTCCCTGTGAACAACGGTATTTGAGCCATAAGGGAGCAAGCGGGCTTACCAGGTAAGTTGCCGCACGATACAGATAATAACTCAACGGAAGGCCGGGGGCTGGTCCGCCGGTTTCATATTGCGGTTGCCGGCCAGCGAGAAAATCCGCTCGTGCGGTCAAAACGTTGAGCGCATTTTCAAGCTGCTGGCGCTTTTTTTCGATTAAATGTTCATCGGCATTTCTGGGAACCTCGATAGTCTGGCCAACGGCGATGGAACCTCTGGAAAACGGCAGGTTGACGGCATAACGACACCAGTTGTTTGATACCAACCGGTGCCGCGTGGTAACCGCAAGAGGTAAAATTGGATGGCCGGACATCTGCGCCAGCATAATAATTCCGCGCCCGGCTCTGCGGGCAGGACCCGGTGGCATATCCGCTGTTAATCCCACGGACGAACCCCGCTTGAGCGAGCGCACCATTTGACGAAGGGCACCTGCACCGCCTTTATCAGCCCGTGCTTTGCCGGGCGGTGAGCCCGAGCCCCGGATAACATTGAGCCCAAGTGCACGATAAGCAGTTGCCCCAATATCTGCATCATCATGACGAGAGACGAGAATTTCGAGCGGATGGCAGTGATGCCAGAACGGCGGCAGGATCATGTTTTGTCCGTGCCAGGTGGCAATGATAACAGGCCCAAGGCTGGCCGAAAATTCTATTGGATCCGCAGGCTCTTTTGAAAACCTGCCGGTATGGTACACCAGCTTGACGTAATTGGCGGCCAAAATGCCAATTCCGGTTCTAACCAGGGACGAAAACCCGTGTGAACGTTTCATCCCGGCAAAATCCTTATATAATCGGCGGCACAACCGGGGGCGTGCGCATCTGATCATCATTCGTGGCAGTTAAATTATCATCGGTGCCGGCGAATTGTGTTTTATAAAGCTCTTTATAAAGACCGCCGCGCTTAAGCAGCGTTTCATGATTGCCAATATCAACCACTGTTCCCTTGTCCATAACACAAATTATATCCGCATTCCGCACGCTTGATAAGCGGTGGGCGATCAGCAGTACCGTGCGGCCAAATTCTAGTGTTTCGAGAACAGATTGCACCCGTTCTTCGGCATGGGCATCCAGCGAACTGGTGGCTTCATCGAGTAGCAGAATAGGTGCATTTTTAAGAAGTGCCCGGGCGATGACCAGTCGCTGTTTTTCACCGCCTGAAATCAAGCCGCCGGCCTCTCCAACCGTTGTGTCGTATCCGGAAGGCAGGGCGGAAATAAAGTCATGGGCACCAGCATCCCTGGCGGCTTGTTCAATTTCGCTATCGCTGG
>JAJFHR010000241.1 GCA_021775515.1 Hyphomicrobiales bacterium
TGAGGAAGGTATCGTCATGCCAAAACAGCTTTCTGTCGCGATGTTAAACTTGCGCGGGTTATTCTGCCTGGCTGATGCAGACATTGAATGATGTAAAGGCCTTGTCGCGGTGAGGGATGAGTTTTTTATAGGCATCGCTGTTGAATAAATCCCTGATAACCTGAGCGTTGAGAAATTCAACGGCTAAAACAACCTGAGGAAATTCGGCGCCCACCACAGGCTCCTGAAATTTGAAGCGGCCAAGTGGTTTTCCACCGACAGCTTTTATCAGCGGCATTGCACCTTCAGCGTAAGCCTTGAGTGCTTCGGTCTCATCTGGATTAACGGTATTAAGAGCAATCATAATTGCGGACATTGGCAATCTCCTGGTTTTTGTCAGAGGTGGTTGTGAATAGTGTTTTTTGGACGTCTATAAAGTAAGGGATTCCGGCAGATAAATTGTCTGGTGGAGGGCTTTTGGTTCAGCTCAATCGGGTTCAAAGTCTATCGGGAACAAAAAAACACAGTTCGCTGCAAACGGTCAGGCTTTCGCCGATAACAACATTCCTTCAGTTTGTTAGGTAGGCCGTCCTGATCTTCATCCGCTCATTTTAGCCTTGATTGAGGGTTGTTGGGCGGCCTTGGGAGAAACAGCTTGTTTTAGCGCCGGAAACTCATCAGGCGTCAAGGTTTCCTGATCCAACAACATCTGGGCACCTTTTTTGAGATCTTTCGCGCGCTTTTTGAGAACTCTTTTGGCCTGGCCGTAGGCGTCGTCGATAAGTTTACGCATGGCAATGTCAACCTCGCGGGCGGTTTCTTCGGAATAGTCACGCGGTGATACATTCAACATGGTATCGCCGAGATAGCTTGATCGTTTGTCTTCCAGCACAGTTTGACCAACTTCTTCGCTCATGCCGAACCGGGTTACGATCTGCCGGGCGATATCGGTGACTTTCGCCAGATCATCGGCGGCACCGGTTGAAATTTCACCAAAGGTAATATCTTCGGCTGCCCGGCCTGCCAACAATACCGCCATGCGGTTTTTCAACTCCCCGGTGGTAATAAGGAAACGGTCTTCAGTGGGGCGTTGCAACGTGTATCCCAGGGCACCGATCGATCTTGGAATGATAGAGACTTTGTGGACGGGATCAGATCCGGGCAGGGAAGATGCAACCAGCGCATGACCCATCTCATGATAGGCAACACGTTCACGTTCTTCGGGATTAAGCAACCGGCTTTTCTTTTCCGAGCCGGCAACTATACGTTCTACGGCTTCGGTAAAATCGGCCAGGGTCACCTTAACCCCGCCGCGCCGGGTGGCAAAAATTGCCGCTTCATTGACCAGGTTGGCAAGGTCAGCTCCGGTAAATCCAGGTGTGATTCCGGCGATTTTTTCCGGATCAGCGTCGGGCCCAAGGGTAATTTTACGCATATGGACCTTAACGATCGCTGCTCGGCCGGATTTGTCGGGCCGGTCGACAACCACTTGGCGGTCAAACCGGCCGGCGCGCAACAGGGCCGGGTCAAGAATTTCCGGCCGGTTGGTGGCTGCAAGCAAGACAATTCCGGCGCGGGGATCAAAACCATCAAGCTCGGAAAGCAGTTGATTGAGAGTTTGTTCCTTTTCGTCATGGCCACCAAACCCGCCAACCGCACTGCGGGCCCGGCCAAGTGCGTCGAGTTCGTCAATAAAGATGATGCAGGGGGCCGATTTGCGTGCCTGATCGAATAGATCGCGCACGCGGGCAGCACCAACACCGACAAACATCTCGACGAATTCGGAACCGGAAATAGAAAAAAACGGCACCTTGGCTTCACCGGCAACGGCACGAGCCAGCAGGGTTTTGCCGGTGCCCGGTGGACCGACAAGCAGAATACCTTTGGGCACATGTGCGCCAAGTTTACCGTATTTCTCCTGATCTTTCAGGAACGAAACGATTTCCTCCAGCTCCATTTTGGCTTCATCAACCCCGGCGACGTCATCGAAACTGACGCCAATATCGGTTTCTACATAAATCTTGGCTTTTGATTTGCCGACATTCATCAAACCGCCAAATCCCTGCTTTTCGGCAATCTTTCGAAAGACCAGCATCCATAGGCCGAAAAAGACCAATACCGGGACGATCCAGGAAAGTAAGTTGGTAACAAAGTTACTTTCTTTGGCACCTGAAAATTTAACGCCGGCCTTGTCGAGTTCCGCTGCAAAGTTCGGGTCGACACGAAGCGTGTTGAAATACTCCTTGCCATCGCGCGGCGTTAAAAATTTGCCTTCAATGCGATTTTCTGTAACGACGACTTCTGCGATTTGCCTTTCGGCCAGCAGGCTTTGAAACTCGCTGTAGGGAATTTGAGCCACTGGCCGATATCCAAGCCACATCTGGATCGCCGTAAGCACCAAAAAAACGGTTACGAAATAACCTAAATTAAACTGATGTTTTTTGTTGATTGAGGCCATTGAAACCGCCCAGATTAGCACCTGTGATAGAGACCATGCGGGCGAAAGATGTCTGATAGGACATCAAGACTGAAACCTTATTTTTCGCCACAATGAATTTCCCACTTTTAGCCGTGAATGCCAAGGCCTTCATTGATCGATGTCAAAATGACCGGATCTGGAGGCAGTTCGGAAAGGCGGCTAAACCCAGATGAATTACTATACCTGATCTGATTGACATAAATAATAGACTGGTCTATTATTTATGTCATGGTGCGGATGCAAAATATTGAGTCCAACAAACAGACCCGTTCGAGATTGCTCAAGGTTGGTATGGAGCTTATCCGCACGAAAAGTTTCTCGGCGGTTGGAATTAATGACATTCTAAAGGCGAGCGATGTGCCGCGCGGGTCTTTTTATCACTATTTTGACAGCAAAGAAGTGTTTGGCCTTGAGGTTGCGCAGTACTATCACGACCAGCAGATGGCCGCGTTGAGGGGTCTTCTGAGAGATGACAAAATTTTGCCACTCGACCGTCTCAAGGCGTTCTTTCGCAAGTCGAGAAGAGAATTTGAAAGCCGTAAATTCAAAGACGGGTGTCTGATGTGCAATCTCTCAACGGAGCTTGCGGATACAAACACTGCTTTTCGGAAGCTTTTGAAAGGTCATTGGAGAGAGGTTTCTGCTGAAATTGCCGGATGCATTGGCGTTATAGATCAAACCGGCTCCGGATTTTCTCACCTGACCAGCGAGGAGGCGGCGGACTGGCTTTTGAATGCCTGGAGCGGAGCGCTTTCGCGCATGAAGGCTGAACGTAACGATGCGGCGCTCAGGCTTTTTGAAAAGTCTGTTTTTTTAACTCTGGCGCCAGAGGTGAATAATGCCTGAATTCGCGACTAAATCCACACCCAGTGCCCGGCTTGAAAAATCCAGCGGATCGCGAGGTAAAAAGGTGCCAACTGATGGCGGCTTGGTGTTGTTCGCTGAGATCTCGTTTAAACCTGAACACTATGAAGCCGGTCGAACTGCAATTGAGCAAATTATACCCTTAACCCTTCAGGAGCCGGGCTGTCATATTTTCTCATTGCTGGACAGCCAGTCAGATGATGGCACGGTGTATCTCTTTGAGATTTTCGAGCATGTTGATGCTTTGCAGTACCATATGGACCAGGCTTATACAAAAGAGGTTTTCGCCAGTTATGAAAACTGGTTGACCAAACCCGTCGAAGTGACCCGCATGCGGGCGGCTTTGGCGATTTCCCGGGAGCAATTTCAATGACAAAAAACGCCCTTATCGTCGGAGCGGGCAGCGGGTTAAGCGCCTCGCTTGCCCGCTTATTCGCGCAAGAAGGAATGAAAGTATCGTTGGTTTCGCGAAACCCCGACAAATTGTCGAAGCTTTGCCAAGAGACCGGTGCGCAGGCTTTCCAGTGTGATGCCTCTGAGGAAACGGAAGTTGCTGATCTATTCCAAAAACTAGATGAGCAAAACCTCACCCCCGAAGTCGTGGTTTATAATGCCGGCGCTCGCACCAAGGGGCCAATTGCCGAATTGGATCCAGGTGAAGTCAAGCAAGTTTTGATCGCCAATGCTTTTGGCGCATTTCTGGTTGCCCATGAAGCGGCAAAAAGAATGCTGAAGGCGGGGCGTGGTGCATTGTTGTTTACCGGGGCTTCTGCCGGTGTGAAGGGATATCCGCAATCGGCGCCG
>JAJFHR010000242.1 GCA_021775515.1 Hyphomicrobiales bacterium
TGCCGGTGCCGGAATAACCGCCTGCCGCAATAAGTCTGGCTGGCTGCGTTTGCAGATAATCCAGCGCTGCATGAAAATAACCGAGCGCTTCTGCCCGGTCAGTTTCTATATCAGGGCCGTGCGCCTGCCGCAGGCGGGTGATGGCAACCATGGACCTTATCCCCGCGCGGCAAGCCAGAAACAGCGGCAAAGCCGCCAAGCCCTGAATACTATTTTCATCGCCAGTGTCAGCCAGGTAGCGGTTCAAAATCTGGTTGGCTGTCGCATTCATAGAATGCCGCCCAATATCCATCAAGAGATAGGCAACATCGTAAAGCACGTCAATCGTTGCAATCTCTTCGTTGAATTCAATGGCATCGAACAGAACCGGCTGGTCATCAAGCACAACAATGTTGCCGAGATGCAGATCGCCATGACACCGGCGCACATATCCTTGTTGGCTGCGCTCGTTAAGAAGCGAACCTGCCGCTTTCAACCGCGAGGAAGCTGAAGCAGCAAATTGATCGACGTCTTGATGCAAAAGCAAATCAGGCGCGGCCCGGAACGCCTGGCACAATTGATCAACGATAGCCGCCATCTTTGCCGCCCCGTTACGTGAAACCACCTGTGGGGCCTTTTTGTGGTACCGGGCAATCTCGTCAGCTAGCCGATCAAAAAACACCGGTTTAAGCTTGTGGGTTTCAACCGCACACTCAAGCAGCGCATCGGCCGGAAAACGCTGCATGTGCACCGCCCATTCCACCGCATCGCCATCACCATCAATTTTTAGTTTGCCGTTCACCTCGCGGGTGATGGCAACCACACCAAGATAGATTTGCGGAGCATGGGGCTGGTTTATGGAAAGTTCCAGAAAACACGCGTGTTTGCGCTTTTTTAATGTGCTGAAATCCAAATAAGAATACGCAACCGCCTTTTTGATCTTGAAGACTTCACTTCCGGCCAGAAAAACAAGAGCGGCGTGGGTTTCAATAACTGAGACATGTTCTGGATCGCAATGGTAAGAGGCAGGCTGACGAAGAAATTCGATGACCTCTGCCTGTTGAATTTCATCACAAAAAACCGCCGGGTTCTGTGCCTGATAGGTCATATCTTCCACCCTTGCGCCAGATCGTCTAAAACCCGCCTAATCAATTTGGCATCAGCCGATAATTGGCCAGTTTTTTTTGGCGCTGGCCTTATCTTAAATGTAGGTAACCTCATCGCCGTTTCCAACAACAATCGCGGTCGTATCGGCAAAACCTTTGAGCGCTAATTTGATAGCCGGCAGCGTCATGGCCGAAAACGCCGTTGACAGCGCATCAGCCCTCGCCGCCTCAGGCGCAATCACGCTTACAGATTTATAATTATTGGTGCTGGCCCCGGTTTGCGGATCAAACAGGTGATGATGTTTGCCATTTTTTGAAAATTTTGTGCCATTACCAGCAGACGTCGCCAGCGCCTGGTTTTCAAGAGCAATGGACTTTATAAGCTTGGTTCCATCCCCAGCATCGGCAATGCCCGCTTTCCACCGGTCACCGGACGGTTTTCTGCCCATCGCATATGTTTCACCCAGATTAATCAGCACATTCTTCCAGCCGTTTTGCCGCAATAAATCGGCAATTCGGTCGGTTATGTACCCCTGGGCAATCCCGTTCAGCGAGATTGCCATGCCTTTGGATTTCAGCTTTATGCTTTTTTCAGAAAGATCAATCATCCGGTAATCGACCAGTTGCAGGGTTTTTTCTATAACCTGAGCACTAGGCCCAGACAGGTCAGGATTTTTACTGGAAAAATGATCCGCGTAAAGCTGCCACAACGGCTGAACTGTTATGTCAAAAGAACCTGCCGTACCACGGGCGATCATTTGGCTGTATGATAATAATTCCAGCATCTCAAAATCGGGATTAATCAGATGACCTTCACGATTGAGCTGATTGAGCTGGCTGTCATTTCTATACAGGCTAAACAGCTTCTCAAGCCGCAAGATTTCCAATCGGCAGCGCTCAAGTATAGCAGCAGCGGCGGTCTGATTTTCATGATGCAGGATAATCCGGGCATCAGCCCCCAGCGCTATGCCCCGCCAGTTTATTCGCCCCGGCAATGTGGTTTTCCCCCAGGCTGGAACCCCGCCGGCTAAAGCACTTGCAGTTGTACCCGCCATAATGGTGATTATCCGCCTTCGGGAAATTCCTTCCTTCAACATCACACTCCCTTAACGGCCGTACCGGCCAAATCAGAGGGGCTGCACCATTTCCCAACCGGCAAAGCCGATGCGCCTGTAACAAACATATGCGGCTGTTGGATCATTATAATGGCCTTTTTTGGAACAACAGGCAGGCAATGCCCAGCGGCAGCACCGACCACAGGATCATTAAACCGGCAAGGAAATACACTGAAACTTCGCGCCCGGAACTCAAACCCGCCATTCCCGATAACAACGACACTTCGCTATTCCCCGTCAAATTCAACATCCGGTAGGCATCCGTCGGATTGGCAAGCAATAAAACCGTTACCAACCTATCACCCAGCATCTGCTGGCCATCGGCAGCGAGGATACCCAAAAGCCCCATGTCATAAACCAGAACGAACACCAGCCAGACACCAACAGCCATGGCAGCAGCAGTTCCGCGCTCGCGCACCTTGGCGCTGATTACCAGGCCGATACTGAGAAACACCGCGCCGAGCAAAACAGAAGAAGCCAGCAAACCCAGAAATCCTCCCCACGCCTGGCTGGCCCAGACGCTTTCACTAATCGCGGCAATTGTCAGCCCGGCGGCACCAAATCCCAATATGATCGCGATCGAGAGCAGCACAAACTGACCAGCAAACTTGCCTAAAATGATCTGCCAGCGTGCAACCGGATAGGCCAGCAATAGCAACAGCGTGCCGCGTTCGTTTTCTCCGACAATACTGTCGAAAGAAAGCAAGAGAGCAATGAGCGGTATAAAAAATATGCTCAGTGATGACAAGCTAACGATTGTAACTGCCAATGCGCTTACTTTGGTTGTCCCCGTGGGCGTGCTGCCGAGCAGCGACAAAACAAGCGCGAGCCCGGCCATCAGGAGTGTTATCATGATGATCCACCGGTTGCGCATGCCGTCCTTGATTTCCCTGTCCGCCAGGGTGAAAATTTGTTTCATCGTGGTTTTTTCCCTGCGGTGAACGATGAAAAAACATGCTCCAGGCTCGGCTCAACGATGTTGATGTCGTCGAGTGGAATGTTCGAGCCGATAAGATCCTTGAGCAACGGCACTTTGTCGGCATCACTGCAGTCAAGAACAGCGGCACCATTGGCAAAACACTCGTCACCAAATTGGCCGGAAAACTGCCGGGCCAATTGTTTCATTTGACAGCGCCCCGCCTTGATTTTGATCCTTGAGGACAAGGAAAGTTGAGACTTCAAATCTTTAATCGTGCCATCGGCAACCACCCTGCCCTGGTTAAGTATAACAATGCGATCGGTGCGGGCTTCAAGTTCGGTCAACGCATGGGAAGACATAAGAACTGCGGCACCGGCCGCTTGGACTTCTTTAATAATTTTGAAGAAGTTCAGCCGCGAGGCCGGATCAAGGCCCGATGTAGGTTCATCGAGTATTAGGATATCAGGTTCACCGATCAGCGCTTGCGCGAGACCGAGACGCTGGCGCATACCCTTGGAGTAGGTCGAAACCCGTTTGTCAGCGGCGTCTTTCAACTCCACTTTCAAGAACAACGCATCAATTTGACCGACATCTGCTCCCTTAAGCCGGGTATAAAAGGTAAGAATCTCTCTGCCGGTAAGGGTGCCCTGAAATAAAACCTGTTCCGGTAAAAACCCGATGGCTTTGCGCACCGGTGTAAATTCCTTGCTGGACGCTTTTTTATCCAACACAAAAACCTGTCCTTCGGTCGGCTGTATCAGGCCTAGAATAAGTTTGAATAACGTACTCTTGCCGGCACCGTTCGGCCCGACTAATGCCACACATTCTCCTGCATTGATTTTAAGGCTGACATCATTAACGGCTTTGAACCTGTCAAAGAGTTTAACAACGGAGGAAATATTGATGCGTTCATCGGCATTCATGATTTTGGTCTCACGTTC
>JAJFHR010000243.1 GCA_021775515.1 Hyphomicrobiales bacterium
TATATTTGGTGTCCTTATCGGCGAGCACCCGTGTGATGACTGTTTTATCCTTGGTAATAATGAAACTGGCCGGCAAGCCCCTTAAGACTGTTTGTGATCTAAAAATGCCTGCAAAACTCAATCTCTTCGATTTCACCGCCGGATAAGCCCGGTCAAGATCATTAGCCATCGCGGTTACATCCGCGCGAATAATCTGGCCGTGCTCCTGCACATAAGCTTCTGCAACAGTTAGAGCATTTTCAACGATCAGCCTGGTTTCCTGGGAAAAATAAGTATCCATTCCACGCTTCAGCGTGACACTGGCAAAAACAGCTACGGTAATTGTTGGCAGCAAGGCCATGAGGCTAAAAAGGGTTACCAGGCGCACATGTAATTTTGCACCTGCTTCACCGGATTTGCGTGCCTGCCACAAAGTGTAAACGTGCCAGGCTATCAACAGACCCATGGCAAGCACAGTTATGCCGTTAATCACAAGCAGTGCCTTGGCAAGTGAGCCGTTTCTATCCAGTGAGGTTAAACCAAGGCGAATGGAAAATGAGGCGATACCACAGATTACCGAGATCACCACAAGCACCAGTCCCAAGCGAATAATGCGAGGTTTGGATATCAGGTGTGTTGCGCTTGAGGTCGGGCTTGTGGCAGGTATTTCAACACTTAATGACATTCCTGTGCCGCCCATGAGCCTTTAACAAAGAATCGTATCCAAAAATCCGGAAACTGCGACCTATTAGATACAGTTTCGGCAAACGTTAGGGGGATATTGCCCTGAAGAGTGCGGCAAATCAATGACATTGTCGCATTATTGCAACATTTGTAGTGATTTAGTCGAGACTATCCGATTGTTCTGGAGTCAGGAAACACCTTTGACGACCTGTATCTCCAGTTCCTTGATCTTTTTTCTCAAGGTATTACGGTTTATGCCCAGCAATGCCGAGGCCTGGATCTGGTTGCCGCGTGTGGCAACAAGTGCAGCGGAAATTAAAGGATGTTCAACTTCGGCCAAAATCCGTTGATACAGCCCCTCCGGCGGCAGCTTGTCGTCGAAGCGGGCAAAATAAGTGCCAAGGTAATTTTCCACATAATCGGACAGTCCCTGGCTTTCAGACATCGCTGATTGCTCAGGCAGCAGTTGTTCCAATTGATGATCAATGTTCGCGGCGGTGATTGTTTCCTCGGAATATAACACCGCAAGGCGGCGGACGAGATTTTCAAGTTCGCGGACATTACCCGGCCATTTATAGTGCATCATCCGGTCGATCGCCGCTTTGTCTATTGATTTTTCCGGCAATCCCTCCCGCGCGGCAGATGAAAAAAAATGCCTGACCAATCCGGGAATATCTTCAACTCGCTCTCGCAAGGGAGGAATCCTGATGGGCACAACATTCAGACGAAAGAAAAGGTCCTCACGAAACAGGCCCTGCGAAATATGATGACGCAAATCGCGGTTGGTGGCAGCGACAATGCGCACATTGGTTTTTATCGGCGCTGTGCCACCCACCGTTGTATATTCGCTTTCTTGTAAAACTCGTAATAGACGCGTTTGCGCTTCCATCGGCATATCACCAATTTCATCGAGAAACAGAGTGCCGCCTTCCGCTTGCTCAAAACGGCCAGCTGACCTTGCACCTGCACCGGTAAAGGCTCCTTTTTCATGGCCAAATAGTTCGGATTCAATTAATTCCCGTGGAATAGCCGCCATATTTACGGCGACAAACGGCCCTTTATTTCGTTTGCCATAATCATGCAAGGCCCGTGCAACCAGTTCCTTCCCGGTACCCGATTCACCCGATATCATCACTGTTAAATCTGTTTGTGTGAGCTTGGCAATTACCCGATAAATTTCCTGCATTGCCGCTGAGCGTCCCACCAGTGGGATTTCCTGGGTTATATCCGGTTTTTCCGGAGCCGATTGCTTCCGATTTCCCCGCTCAGCTAGAGCCCGGCCGACAATTGCCGTTAATTCATTTAGATCAAACGGTTTGGGCAGATACTCGTAAGCACCCTGCTCCGCTGCCGTAATCGCAGTTATCAGTGTATTTTCTGCACTCATCACAACTATCGGCAACATTGGTCTTATACGTTTGATACGCGGTATCATCTCAAAGGCATTTTCGTCAGGCAGAACCACATCCGTAATCACCAGTTGCCCGTCACCATCACTGACCCAGCGCCACAGCGTCGCTGCATTGCTGGTCGAGCGCACAACATATCCCGCGCGCGCCAATGCCTGATTGAGGACAGTGCGAATGCCACCGTCATCATCGGCAACGAGGATTGTTTCACCCGACATTTTTATCCTAACTCTCAGTATGCACCGGCATCAGTATGCGAAATATCGTGCCGGAAGAACCTGAATCACACTCGACAATACCGCCGTGATCGCCAACTATTTTAGCCACCAGCGCCAGCCCCAGCCCGGTACCCGATTTTTTGGTGGTAACGAAAGGATCAAAAAGATGGGGCAGAATATCCGCAGAGACACCCGGCCCGTTGTCTTCTATGCGGATTTCCAGCGGCAGGTTTACCTTTGCCCCTACGCCTGGGACGGTAAGGCGTACGCCTGGACGAAACGAAGTGGTAATGGATATCTCCCCATCACCCGCCATGTGTTCCACAGCTTCAGCAGCGTTCTTAATAAGATTAAGAAATACCTGAATGAGTTGATCGCGATCACCGGAAACCGGCGGCAACGAGGGATCGTAAGCTTCTGTAATTTTTAGCCCGGAAGCAAATCCTGTCTGGGATACCTGTCTTACGTGTTCCAGGATGGTGTGAATATTGACCGGTTTTCGATCAATCGGACGATTGCTGTTGAACTCCTGCATGTCATCGACCAAACGGCATATCCTGTCACTTTCATCGCGAATAAGCGTCGTCAACACGCGATCGGATTCAGAAACCGACGTTTCAATAAGCTGGGCGGCGCCACGGATACCGGAAAGCGGGTTCTTGATTTCATGGGCCAAGATCCCGGCCATTGCCGACATCGAACGCGCAGCGCTTCTATGAATGAGCTGGCGATCGATTTTACGCGCCATCGTGCGTTCCTGAAACATCAATATCACGCATCCTTCCCGATGGCTCATCGGGCTAACCTGCACATCAACTGATCGATGTCCGCCATTGCGTGGCGTGCCCAGATCAACGCCGTATTCGTTAAAGCTGGCAGATTTTTCCTGCGCTTGACTGATTAACGATAGCAGCGGGCTGCCAAACGGGACAAAGTCCGTCAGATTATGCCGGGTCAAAACAGCAACCCCTACGCCGAAAAATGCTTCGGCTGCATCATTTGCATAGATCGGCACACCGTCTTCTCCAATCAGCAATACCGGATGCGGCAAAGCTTTCAGAATAAGGTTGGCCTCATTGCTGTCGGTCATGGCATCGCCGGTTTTTCGCGGCCGTGCGGCAACAGCCTCTTCGATCATGCCGCGCTCCTTTCGTCAAAATCTGCGTAGAGCGTCCCGATTTCTTTTTTCACCGAGCCGACATCGTCCAACGTCATTATCCGTTTGCGATAGCGAAAAAATTCATTTTCGGCACCGCCGGGAAAACCCCGCGCAAACCGGTCAATATAGGCGTTCAGGTGTTTTCGGAAACAACGCAGGCCGAGATAGCTGCCGTAGTGAACAAGCGTGTCTTCAAAGTGCTGCAGAATAATCTCACGCTGCATTTTGAGCGTCGGGCGCTCAAGCATCTGCTGGGTGCTGGTTTCAGTTCTGTTCAATTCTTCGGCAATTTGTCCAAGCACCCAGGGTTGCCCCTGAGCTGCGCGCCCAACCATGACGCCATCCGCTCCAGATTGGGCCAAAGCCTTTTTAGCCGCCGCTACAGTAGAAATGTCTCCGTTGGCAATAACCGGGATAGAAACCGAGGTTTTCA
The DNA here is from genome assembly GCA_021775515.1 of Hyphomicrobiales bacterium. Lineage (GTDB taxonomy): Bacteria > Pseudomonadota > Alphaproteobacteria > Rhizobiales > JAJFHR01 > JAJFHR01. Next base: position 3,883 of record JAJFHR010000243.1, read on the forward strand.
CCTTAGAAATTGCCGCCCAGTCAGCGCGGCCTTCATAAAACTGACAGCGCGTGCGGCCATGAACGGTGATCATTTTTATCCCGGCTTGTTCAGCGCGCTGTGCAAGATCGGGGGCATTGAGGCTGTTGTGATCCCACCCCAACCTCATCTTGAGTGTAACGGGCACGCTGACGGCTGATACAGTTGCCTCAATCAGCCTTAGCGCGTGATCAAGGTCCTGCATCAATGCCGAGCCGGAGAGCCCGCGGGTTACCCTTCGTGCCGGACACCCCATATTGATATCGAT
>JAJFHR010000244.1 GCA_021775515.1 Hyphomicrobiales bacterium
CGCGCATATGCTGACCTCACTTTCCCATTGGCATGAGTTTGAACTCAAAAATCCCAATACGTTTGCGGGCATGTATCAGTTTTGGTGTAAAAAAATTTAACTCGCCAGGAAATTTGAAAACTTCGACCGGTGATAAAACTATAATAAGTGTGATGACGCCGGGAAATCTTTGCACAAACTGATCTACTCCAAGTTATGAACTTGGGCTACAATCAAAAACATGACACAGTTTGCTTTTGGCAACTTACCGATTATCGCCAATTTGATGCTGTTTGCGGTACTGACCGGGTTTGTCTGGGTCTCCGGAAGCCGGTTAGCCGTTTACGCTGACGAGATAGCCGACCGCAAGCGCATCGGCAAAGCCATGATGGGATTTGTTTTTCTGGCGGCGGCCACCGAACTTCCCGAGATGGCCACCACCGCAGCCGCCTCGATTTCAGGAAATGCAACCCTTGTTTTGAGTAACATGTTTGGTGGAATTACCATGCAAACGGCAATATTGGTTTTTGCTGATGCCATCGCTGTGCACGCCGCACTGACATTTTATCCCAGAAAAGTAACGCCAGTCCTGGAAGGAACCCTGCTTGTTTTGCTGTTGACGTTGCTCTTGGGGATTACAGCTCTGGGCGACAGAGAGCTCTTTTGGAATATCGGCATCGGAACGGTTGTTTTGATGGCCGCCTACATTCTTGCAGTCATATTGTTGCGAAATCATGACAAAAAGAACGTGTGGACGCCGGTCGAAGTTCCCGAGGAGCACGCCGTTAATCTCAGGCGCGACTGCGAGACCCTTTCAACCAGCAATCTGTATTGGCGTTTTGCAATTGCCAGTTTGGTCATCCTTGTCTGTGGCGCAATGCTGGTTTTTGTAGCGGAAGTGCTCGGCCAACAATCGGGTCTGGGCAGTAGTTTCATCGGCGTGTCAATTCTGGCCGCTTCGACATCTCTGCCAGAATTAAGCACTACCATTGCGGCCGCCCGTCTTGGCGCTTTTACAATGGCGATTTCGAATATCATGGGCAGTAACCTGATCATGCTGGCCTTGTTGTTACCCGCCGATATCTTGTATCGCTCCGGACCACTGCTTTTATCTATTGACCGGCCAGCGCGATTGGCATTGATTTCGGGCGTGCTTGTAACGGCAATTTATATGGTCGGCCTTCTGACGCGTTCAAAGATACGGGTTTTGGGCCTTGGCATAGATTCTTTTGTTGTCTTGGCCGTTTATCTTTGCAGTCTCATACTTTTTTATCAGGCGCGTTGAGCTAATGCTCTTCCCGGCCAAGACAAATGCTCCGAGAAGTTGCTATCATCTTCACCGCGCTTAATTTGGCGGCAACCCAGGTTCCTCAACGCCCCAGACGCATGGTGATCGCTGCTATCTCGCGCACCAGTACCGGCACACCGCTTAACGTGAACACGGCAGCCCAGGCTGCGGCTGGCAAAGGCGTAATCCGCAACACCTCAGCCAGATGCGGCTCGAACACTGCTACTGTCAGGATGGCAATACAAATAGCGATCGCCAACCACACATATATGTTCCGTGACACCTGATTGAAAATCGGTCCTTCGCGCCAGTTGCGCATGTTGAACACATGCCACAATTGCGCCAGTGCCAGAGTGAAAAAGCTCATGGTCGTGATCTGATCACCCTGCAATTTAAACTGAAATATAGCGATACTTGCAGCCGCCAACGTGACCATGGCGATAACCGTGCCGTGAACAATGATGGCTTGCCATTGGACCTTGCCCAATATCGGTTCTGTCGGCGGGCGCGGCGACCGGATCAAGACATCCCGGTCAGCCTCAATCGTTCCCAAGGCAAAGGCTGGGAAGACATCGGTCACAAGGTTCAGGAAAAGAATTTGCAAAGGCAGCAATGGCAAGGGCAGGCCACTAAAAACCGCCAATCCTACAACCAGAATTTCACTTAGATTGCAGGACAACAAATACGTCGTAAACCGGCGTATGTTGGTATAGATGATCCGGCCTTCACGAATTGCATGGATAATCGTGGAAAAAGCATCATCGCGCAAAATCATATCTGCTGCTTCACGCGCTACCTGTGTGCCGCGTTGTCCCATGGCAATGCCGATTTCGGCTTTTTTCAGAGCCGGCGCATCATTGATACCGTCACCGGTCATAGCGACGATTTCGCCTGCTTGTTGATGCAGCGCAATTAAATTCAGTTTTTGCTCAGGTGTAACCCGCGAAAAAACCACTGCCTTGCGCAATTCTTCCTTTTCCTGACTACTTATTTCCTCAAATGGCTTGAGCCCGCCGCCTTCAACAACCTTGACTTCGGCTGGAGCCAGTCCGACTGATTCTGAAATGCTTTTGGCAGTTTGAGCATGATCACCAGTGACCATAACCACCTTAATACCGGCGCGGCGTGCATCGGCAAGCGCTGTTGCCACATCTGGCCGCGGAGGGTCTTGCAACCCGATTATTCCGTATAATGTCAACCCGGCATATGGTGGTTCGTCGGCGGTTCGAACCTGCTTTCCGGCAACTGCGAGTAAACGCAGACCCTGCCCGGCGAGAAGGTCGCAACTGAACTGCCATTGCCGCAGCAAACCAGCATCAACGGGAATTGCCCCGTCAGGAGTTTGAATTTTCGTAATCTTTTCGAAAACCGTTTCGGGAGCACCTTTAACCGCGACAACAAAACCATCCTCGTTTTTGTGAACGGTGGCCATCATCCTGGTTGCTACATCAAAAGCGTATTCGAACACTTCCGGGTATTGATCAAGAAGATTTTCGCGCCGTAATCCCCCGGCATATGCAGCTTCGAGCAGAGCTATTTCCATGGGATCACCGGTTCCCCCACGTCCGCCCTCGCGAAGTGCTGCGTTATTACATAAAGCGGCGTCGCGCAGCAGGTTGTCCAGGCCGTTCACCGCGCCAACCGAAGTAATCCGGCCACCAAGCAGAAATGTACCGGCATTTCTGTCGAAGGCCATTTCGCCAACCGAAGTAACTATCCGATCAACGTGCATGCGATTTTCTGTCAGCGTACCGGTCTTGTCGGTCAAAATGATTGTCGTTGCGCCCAGTGTCTCAACGGCTGACAATCTTTCGATCAGCGCGTTTCTGCGGGCCATTTGCAACATGCCTCGAGCCAGCGCGAGGGTCGCAACGATTGGCAATCCTTCCGGAATTGCAGCGACCGCCAGCGCCACCGCAGTCTCAATCATTAGGGGAATGTTTTGCCCAGCGTAGATGC
>JAJFHR010000245.1 GCA_021775515.1 Hyphomicrobiales bacterium
ATGCCCGGGTCTCAGGTTTTGCCCAAGTCGGTTATGAGAACAGCTTGAATATCGGATAGAAAAGCTCGTCCGTTGCCCCTTTTGGCAAGGTTATCTTGAGCACGATTTCAAAAAAGAGAAACGTTACGACCGGCGTTGCTACCGCCATAAATCCGGCAAATGCCCATGAGTGATTTCCCAAAAACCGAATGTAATAAAGCAGGAACAAGGGAAGTGCACCATAGATGCCAATAAAGTGGAAAAGCCCGACAGTGACGATCAAAGCCCCGGCAACCTGGACAAATCCTATGAGGGCATCAGTGCTCATGTAAATTTCAGTGGATTGAGAAAGCGGACTGGTTTTTCTAATCCAATTGGCAATAATCCACAAACATGAGCCAAGCATACCGGTTGACAGCCAGAAGGGCCAAAACCCTCCTCCAGGTCCTTGATCCGGTATCCATCCTATCGGAAGTTCTGCGCTCTTCCACATAAGATAAACGGAGAGAACTCCCATCACAATCGCCATAATGAGTTCAGCTGTTCTCATAATTAAAGCTCTCCCCGTTTGATCTTTATCGTTTCTTTTTCCCTGGTTTTTCTAAAAACCTAACCTTTGATTACGCCCATTTTGACGAGCATCTGGCGATGAATTTCACGCTCGTTTTTCCAATAGGCCATCAAATCATCACCACTGAGAAGGCTACCCTGAAGACTCTTTTTGGTCCGGTAGGTTTGCCATTCTTCGGTATTGAACACCTTGGTGAAGAGATCCTGATAGTAGGCTGAAGCCTCTGCGCTCATGCCAGGAGCACCAACAACGGTACGTTGCATGAAATAGACGAAATCCTTGCCGAGTTCTTTGAAAGTCGGCGCATCTTTGAACAGCGGAAGCCTTTTCGGTGTAAATGCTGCAAGAGCCTTGGTCTTTCCTGCTTCATAAAATCCCAACTGCTCTGAAGGGTTATTCACAGTTGAATCAGCATTGTTACCGGCAAGCTGCTTGGCAACCTTGCCGCCACCCTTGTACGGCACATATTTCATTTCGAGGCCATAAGCCTTGTTGAGGAAATCCGTCAGCAGATTGTCTTCTGAGTTTTTGCCAGTGCCAGCCATAACCCAGCCTTTGCCCTTGGCTTTGGCTGCTTTAACAAAATCATCGATGTTATTGATGTCTTTGCGATCAGAATTCACCCACAACAAAAATGTGTCCTCGGCCATGCGGGCGATTGGTGTGAAAGTAGTAATATCTATCCCGAGGGCCGGTTGACGCAGCGGTGTGGTGTAGAAGCTGTTCAAGGTGAACATAATCGTGTGGTCATCACCTTTTTTACCCTTCATATAAATCAGTGCTTCCGCTCCGGACCCACCTGGCTTGTTGACCGGGGTAAAAGCCTGAGGCGCCATTTTATATTTTGCAATGATGCTCTGCAACAAGCGCACGGCCTTATCGGCACCGCCGCCCTTGCCAGCCATTACAACAAACTGAACCGGTTTTTTCGGCTCCCAGGCGGCAAACGCCTTATCTTGAGCAACACCGATTACTGCGGTCAAGGCCAACCCGAGGGTTACCCCAAGACCACAAGTGGTTTTAGCAATGCTTCGCATTGGAATCCTCCCTATGTCTACGTTACATCTAAATGTGTTTCACTACGCGTAACGCTTTTTTCCAAAGACCGGAGCAAAGTGCACTATCGCCATTTGCTCCCTTTCAGCTCGTGGCCTCTGGTATACCAGTAGACCATAGCGCTAACCGAGCGGTCTTGCCTAGTATTTTTTTAATTTTTTTTTAATTCTCCTAAAGTTCAAAAAAATGGCATAATTTGCATGCTAATTTGCTTTCGGTTGCGCGAATAATTGAGGAGCTACAACAATTGGTTTGTAAAATTTGCTCAAACACTCAGCGTTGAGGGAAAACAGATTGCCGTTTTGTTTTTAAAGGTATTTGACGGTGTGAGGCTTTGGTTTGATTTTTTTTCGCAGTTGGCATATGGTATACCAGAATAATCGATCAATATTTGCCTATTCACAGGCGTGAGGCCAATTTGGCAGTTATTGTGCCTGCAATGAGGCATATTGGGGAGGCGAAATGAACTTACATGAATTTCAGGCAAAGGCGCTCCTGTCGGAATATGGCGTACCCATCCCTAAAGGCATTATTGCAAATTCAGCCGAAGAAGCCCAAAAGGCGGCCTTGAATATTGGCGGCGGCAGTTGGATAGTAAAAGCGCAAATTCATGCCGGCGGGCGAGGAAAGGCCGGCGGTATAAAACGTGAAAACTCGCCGGCAGATGTGGCCGCAGCCGCTAATCATCTTATTGGCTCACGGCTCGTCACCTATCAGACCGGCGCGGCAGGAAAACGCGTCAATCAGGTTTATATTGAAGCAGCTTGTGAAATTTCTCAGGAAATTTACCTTGCCGTTCTGGTGGATCGCTCGACCGCAAGGATTGCTTTTCTCGGCTCGCCAACTGGTGGGGAAGATATAGAAGAAAAAGCTGCCGATGATCCCGATAGAATTCACAAACTGGTCGTAGAGGATTTTGAACATCTCGATCACCAGGCCCTTACCGGGTTTATCTCCGGACTGGGACTTGATGGCGCCAACACCCAACAAGCGGTATCGACTGCGCAAGCATTATTCAAAGCATTTAAAGATTGTGATGCCAGCCTAATCGAGATCAATCCGCTGGTGGTTACCAGCGCAGGCGAGCTTCTCGCGGTCGATGTTAAAATGATCCTGGATGATAATGCCTTGTTCCGCCATCAGGAGCTGGAAAAATACCGGGACGAGGAAGAAGAAGATCCCGCAGAACTTGAAGCCAAGCGTTATGAGCTGAATTTTGTCAGCCTGGATGGCAATGTCGGCTGCGTGGTCAATGGCGCCGGTCTGGCGCTTGCAACATTGGACTTGCTTAAGGACAATGGTGTCGAGCCGGCAAACTTTATGGACATTCGCCCGGTTGCAACCCGCGAGCAGGTTGCGACAGGTTTTGAAATGGTTTTGGCTGCCCCGGGCATCAAGGCTGTATTGGTAAATATATATGGCGGTGGAATTTTACGTTGCGACACGATAGCGGAAGGCATTGCCTTGGCTGCCCGGCGCAAGGGAGTGACGGTGCCGCTCATCGTTAGAGCTGCGGGAACCAATATGGAACTTTGTCAAAAAGTGCTGACCAGTCAGGGCATTCCAGCGCAGTTTGCCCGCGATATTACCCAAGCCGTAGAAATGGTGATTGCGGCAACTTCGCAGGAGGCAGCGTAATGGCCATTCTTGTTGACAGCAACTCGCGTATCATCTGCCAGGGTCTTACGGGCGATACCGCAACATTTCACTGCGAAAAAGCCATTGCTTATGGCAGCAATATTGTTGGTGGCGTCAGGCCCGGCAAGGGCGGAAGCATTCATTTAGGCCTACCGGTGTTTGATACTGTCGAGGAAGCCAAAACAACAACCGGCGCAGATGTGTCTTTGGTTTTTGTCCCACCTCAAAACGCTGCAGATGCGATTATTGAGGCGATTGAGGCAAAGATACCGCTTATCGTTTGTGTTACAGAACGCGTCCCGGTACTGGACATGGTGCGGGTGAAAAAGGCATTGGAGGGAACGCCCAGCCGGCTTATCGGACCAAACTCGCTTGGCATTATTACGCCTGAACAATGTAAGATTGGGGTCATGCCCACGCACCGGCATTTTGCCGGGCCCATTGGAGTGGTCTCACGCTCAGCCTCGCTGACCTATGAAGCGATAGATCAGCTTTATACGGTGCGGCTGGGACAATCGACATCTATCGGTATTGGTGGTGATGCGGTTCACGGTATTGGCTTTGTTGATTGCCTCGAACTCTTCCTGGCTGACCCTCAGACCGAAGGCGTGTTGTTAATTGGCGAAATTGGCGGAACTGCGGAAGAAGAAACGGCAGAATTTTTGAAGCGCAGCATTATCAAAAAACCCATTGCCGCATACATTGCCGGAAAATATGCACCAACTGACCGGCGCATGGGCCATGCCGGTACCATTAATGTTTTTGGCAAGGGTAGCGTCAAAGAGAAAAATGAGGCTTTGGCATCAGCCGGTGTTCATATCGCCTCTTCTGCGGCCGTCATTGGAACCACGATGCGCCAGGCACTTGGCCGCTAAAGCCTAAAAAGGCAGCACCGAGCAACACCAATCAGCACTTGAGCGATAGTCCTGCCAAAAGATCTGCGCAAGACGCGGGCTGGCTGCAATGACCAGCTTGTTCGGCCACTGAACGGTTTCCGCCACAAGTATGAATAACCCAGCGGTGCAATCAGGCATGCATCAAGTGCATATGTGCATTGCACAATAAAACCTTCAAATAATTGAAATTAGGCCTATATTGGTTTTGTGGTATACCAGATACCAATGAATTTAGTGCAATGCAAAATAGATTGCATCTTAAGCTCGAAAGGAGCAGGAAAATGACGACACCGACTTTTGAACAGACTTATGTCAAATATCCTTTTGCCCCCCTTGTGGCCTTGGCGATCAAACTCAGCCGCTTTCTTACAGATAACAAGGACCAAAACAAGAATCTGGATGTTACCAGCGGCATGCCTCATACTGCCTAGTTCACAGCGCCATGCCTGCGATCACA
>JAJFHR010000246.1 GCA_021775515.1 Hyphomicrobiales bacterium
TCCTTTGCAGATATGGCATGTGTTGGATGGGTGCGGGGATGGGAGGGCCAAGGCCAGGATATCACTGAGTTTCCACATCTCAACAAGTGGTTGGAACGGCTATTGGCCCGGCCAGCGGTTAAACGCGGAATTGCGTTGGGACAAGAAATGCGCTCAGGGCTCAGTCTGTCTGAGGACAAAGAAGCCCAACGCATTCTCTTTGGCCAACGGGCGCGATAAACAGCACCTTTTGCGGTCATTTGTTCAGCATTTTGCGGGCAAATGACCGCTGAAATGCCTTGCGGATTATGCTGTTTCAGATGTATTTAGCTCAAATTGTTTGTAATGCCTTATGGCTGTAGAGTTACTGAATTATTACTGCGTGTACGGATTAAATAATTTGTTTTCCCCCTAACCATTTGAAAATATGCAATTTTCTTGATCAACAAGAAATTAAAATAACCAAGTTTTAGTATTTGCTTCAGTTAAAATTAAGCCTCTTGTTTAACTCGTTTTTGAATACCTCAAAGGCACGATGGGGTCATGGATCGATGAGATTCAAAAATGTGAAAACAAACCGCGCCGCGATGCAACAAAAAACAACGGTGCGCAAAACAAACAGGTAGGTAAGTCAAATGGCCCGCATAGAATTATCGGAAGTTGAAATTGCAGAAATGTCATCTTCGGGTGGCCAAAGTGAAGCTTTTTTCGATCTAGGCATGAAATACTCAATTGGCAGAGATGTTGAACCCAACATGGTAACTGCGCATAAGTGGTTTAACCTTGCCGCCTTGTCCGGCAGTGATCGGGCAAAAGAATATCGCCGGGAGATTTCGCGCGAGATGTCTAATGTGGAAATTTCCGAAGCGCAGAAATTGGCGCGTCAGTGGATTTCGCTGAACTAGAGCACGGCATTAAATGCCTCAGGAAAAGGCGTGAGTTCGCTTGCAAGGCATGCCTCATTGCGCTGGACCAGCCTGCAAAGAGATCCTGCACGGGCCTCTTAATTTAGCGGATAGAGCGGTAAATAAGAACTAATAATCGTTGTAAGGTCCAAAAGGTCGATTGAAATCGTGGCCTTCAAACCGACGTAAATGTTCCCGCCGGGCCTGCTTTTCCAACTGCCTGCGGTAATTTTCCGCTTCATAATTATCCGCGCGAGTTTCTATTTCGGAACGGCTGCCGGTAACAACCTTTGAGCCATCCCTGTTGGGATCAAACGCGCGTCCCGATGGTGCGTAGAAACGGTCGGATTCCGCAACCTGAGCCTGTGCGCTATTGATATCAAATGCAAGCGGTGCTGCACCGGCTAAACCCGCGACCACGACAAAAATATACGCTGGAATGTTCCGCAACTTATGCGCCATAACTTTTCCCTGTAACGAAAGATAGCCAAAAAGACTGCCATCAAATACTTAAAATAATCATAGCAGACATTTGCTTGATTGCGAAAGGATTACATATTCACAAAATCACAAGTTTGTTAAAAAGCACCGCTGAGTTGTTCAATGGAAATTTGGTGTTGCGTAGAACGGGCATCGGCAGAAATAAAAAAACCACGGCGTAAGGAGGATTGCTGTGTTCAAACTTTGTAATATTCAGAAACTGTTAACCATAAATAAACAGTATGACGGCTGAAATGAGCTGTTGGGAGAATCGCGCAAAACCGCAAAATTTTGATGATGAGGTATACGAGTGATTACCATATACGACACAGTCAAGGGAGGTGCAGATTGCCGGGTCGATTGTTTGTGTAGACTCAGCAACAAAAGCAATTGATCTTGACCAATTTATTCTCCAAATACGGTAATCACAATAGCATCGGCTTTTCAGTCAAGCTGACGATTTTCGGGATAGTGCTCCTGATTACCGCGGTAATTGTGGCTGATTACCTGATCAATACGTCACTTTCCAATCAAACCAGCCAGATAAAGCTGCTCCAATATGGCAAGAATGCACAAATCAGCATTCTTGAACTGCGGCGGTTTGAGGAGGAGTTGGCTGCAAATAAAAACAACAACACCCTTGCTGCCTATAAAGCAGAACAAACAAAGCTAACTTCATTTCTTGAAGCTATGGCGATGCTGGCTGGTACGGCAGAATTAAAAAAGACAATTGTAGAAATGCTGGCAGTTGTGCCTGAAAAGGCAAAACTGCAGGGGCGCAAAATCACGTTTGGCGAAACCTACCCCAATCTGCAATCGCGAATTGATAAGGTTTTTTTATCAGCTGAACACACACTCAAAAATGAAAGCCTCTGGCTGACCAGAGTACAGTTTAGTGCTCGGTTAGTTTTGCTGATATTGGCGATGTTTGCACTCTACACCGTTATGAATCTTATCAATGGCATAAGGTCGACGATAAATAAACCGCTGGAGAAATTGGCAGAAACGATCAAGACGGTAGCGGCAGGAAATACCACGATCCAGATACCTGCAAACGAGCAGCAGGGCATTTTTGTTGAAATTTCTCAAGCCGTAGAAACTTTCAAGGACAATTCAATCTCCCATATCCGATTGGAAAAAAAGTTCAGTGCTAAATCTGCTGACCTGGTCAAACTGCACAATGAACTGGCCCGCCCGATCAACGCTATTTTGAGCCTCTGCGATATTTTGCTGGCAAAGGGACTTACGCCGGAGCAGCAGCGGTATGTACGTTTGGCGCGCGCAAATGCAAGCACTCTTATGAGGGCTGGCAATAACGTATTTGATTATTCGACATTGGATAAGGAACTATTTGTGCAGGAGAGTGCAGACGCCGATCTGTTCGAGTTTTTGGATATTGTTGTATCAGATTTTGTGGAACAGGCGGAAAACAAGAAGGTAGAGCTTCGTTTGAGCCGGAACGAAAACCTGCCACGGTATGTATCCATGGATACTGGCCGGTTGCGGCAGATTTTGTCTAACCTGATCGGGAATGCGGTTAAATATACCAATGAAGGCAGTGTTCTGGTTTCTGTTTCGCATCGCATGTTAAGCAAATCCCTGGTTGAATTTCAGTGTTCAATCAAGGATACAGGAATGGGAGTGGAGCCGAATAAAAGAGCAAAGCTATTTAACTGGAAACACCCAAATGAAACTTCCTCTCAACGGCTTATAGATAACGGCGGTCTATCGCTTCCGGTGACCCGGCAACTGGTGGAATTGCTGGGGGGATCAATTGCATTTGACAGTGAGATTGCTCAAGGCAGCACTTTTCGGTTCACGATAAATTGCCAGTTGGCCCAGCCACGAAGCGTCCAAAATACCGGTTCACCTGCATCTATCGAGAAAATGCGCATACTTGTGGCTGAAGACAACCGGGTCAACCAGTTGCTTATATCGCAAATACTGCGCAAGGCCGGGCATTACGTGGATGTTGTCAATAACGGCTTTGAGACTGTTGAGGCCATGCTTGTTGCTCCCTATGATGTTATTTTAATGGACATTCAAATGCCGGGGATGGATGGACCAACCGCTGCCCAAAAGATTAGAAAAATACCTGGAAAAGCAGGTCAAATACCGATCATTGCCCTTACCGCACATGCCGGATCAACGGTTCGCCAGGCGTATTTGGCTGCCGGTATGGATGACCATATCGTCAAACCGGTAGAGCCGGATCTACTGTTTAAGACGATCAGCACTGCAATTGAAATGCGGCGAAAGCCGGAGATCGTGCAAGTGCTAGAACCCGCAATAAAAGTAGAAGATCCCGCGCAATCTTTACAGTTGGAACAGCCGTCGAAGCCGGAACAGCCGCCAAAGCCGGAACAGACCTCGAGGCCGGAAATTCCCCGTATTAAACTGGGTAGGCCAGCCGAGAGGAAGACCCCTAAAATAGTTGTAAATCCGGTCGCAGGAAAATCCGACACTGAGCCAGTGTCAGCAGTGACGCCAGAGAAAAAAGGTCAAGTGCGGCAGGAAATTGTGCCCTTGTTTGACGAAATTGAATTAAATAACCTGCGCAAGAGCATCGGTCCGGAGACTATGAAGCAGTTGCTTAAGACCGTCCCTGATGAACTGGTGAAGCTGTTGCGTGACATCAAACTGGCACTGGAAAGGGGCGATTATGAAACAATGTGGGCTATGGCGCACAGTTTGAAGGGGGTCGCCCGCAACTATTCTGCCTCCCGGGTTGCAGCTCTTGCCCATGAAGTCGAAGTTGAAGCGCGGAAATATGCTATAAATTCCGATAAAATCGACAATCTCGAAGAAGCCATAGAACATACGCAAAACTGGCTCGAAGAGACCGCATAACGGCCGGAGACAAAATCTTTGAGTTCAGGCAGTGACCGCGAACTGTCCCATCATGCCGGCATCTTCATGTTCCAGAATATGGCAATGGTACATGTAGGGCCGATCTGGATCAGCATAATCGGAAAAACTTAAAAGCAGTCGAACGCTTTCCCGTGGCGAGATGACGACCGTGTCCTTCAGACCGGTTTCTCCTGGTGTTGGCGCAACGCCGTTGCGATCCAGTATCCGGAATTGTACATCGTGGACATGAAAGGGATGAGACATCATCGAGGCGTTGTCAACCTGCCAGATTTCGGTGGTTCCGATACGCACGGTTTCGTCAATGCGGTTCATATCCATTGTTTTGCCATTGATTGCAAAAACCCCGCCGCCCATCATCATACCGCCCATGCCCATTTGCATGACAAAACGGCGCGTGCCGATGGCTTGAGATGGATCGGGCCGGGATAGGGTTATAAGGCGCTCGGGCACTGCGGGTGATTTAGCGCGCTGTGCATCTGGCCGAATATTGAGCACCTCAAACGTCAGATTGTCGTTCATCATGCCTCCCATCATACCTCTTCCCATCATGCCACCACCCATCATACCACCATCGGGCGTTGGAAAACTGCGCAACCGAACCGGTTGGCCATCGGATAGATCGACAATGATCTGCGCGCGCTCGGCCGGACCAAGGGTGATTTGCGATGTTTCATGCGGGCGCTCGAGCAAGCCGCCATCGGTGCCGATTTGCTGAAAGGTCCGCCCATCGTTGAACCCAAGGGTATAAAACCGCGCGTTGGACCCATTTAGTAGGCGCAGGCGCAATTTGTTTGTACGCGCTTGGAAATAGGGGCGGTTGGTGCCATTAACCAGCAGGACGTTGCCGCGCATGCCCATCATCATATTCGGCATTGATGTGCTATAAAAAAATGAACCATCGTCGTTAAAGGCACGGTCCTGCAGAACCAGAGGTATATCATCGACACCATACTCACTCGGCAGATCCAGGCGCGAAGTCTCCTCATCATCGACGTAAATAAGACCTGCCAGGCCCTGATAAACTTGAGGCCCGGTGTGTGGCACCATGTGCGAGTGATACCAGAACATGGAGGCGCGCTGTTTTACGGTAAACTGCGGTGACCAGGTTTCTCCATCTCTGATTATCTGATGAGGCCCGCCGTCGGCGCGGGCAGGCAGATGAAGCCCGTGCCAGTGAAGGGTGCTGGCTTGACCTGTTTTGTTTGTAACATTCATCCGCACGCTCTCGCCTGCGCGCATTTTCAGTGTTGGCCCCAGATAAGTACCATTGATGCCAAGTGTCGGGGTGTTGACACCATCAAAAAACCGGGACGTTCCTCGTTGCAGCCCAAGATCGTATGTGCGCACGCCTTCGCGGATCTCTCCCGTTAGGGGTTTGGGAATGGCGAGAGGTTTTGGCCCGGCGGCAAAAGCCGGAGAGCCAAATACCCACTGTTGTGTATAACGGTTTGATAATATTCCTGCGCTGGCCAGGCTAGCACCGCCTCCTAACAAACCCGCAAGTGCGGTCCTGCGCGAAATCATTTGCTTGCCCGCAATTGAGTTGATCGCTCCTTAAGCTCGACTGCATCGATTTCACCGCGGGCATAGCGGTGTTTGAGGATGTCGACAGCATCCCGCGTAGAGCTTTGCCGCGGCGTTCCGCTAATCCATCTGACCAAAAGGACAATCAGTCCGATAATCAGTGCAAACCAAAGTATCATCATAACGCCGCCGAAGGCCATTCCACCCCAGCCGCTCATATATCCCGTACCGTCTACTATTCCAAAGCCCAAAACAAATCTACGTTTTT
>JAJFHR010000247.1 GCA_021775515.1 Hyphomicrobiales bacterium
CCACAAAACCGAAAATGTCGACAGAGAAAAGACCATAAGTGCACGCAATACGCTTTTTGAGATCAATCCGCATGTGAAATCAATTCTTCACACCTGTCGCATAACAGCTCGAAACGCGCTGGAGATCATCGGCGATTATGACATTGTTGCAGACGGTTCCGATAATTTTTCGACCAGATATTTAATGAATGATGCCTGTTACTTTGCCAAGAAGCCTCTTGTTTCAGCAGCCGTTGGGCAATTTGAAGGTCAGATAACGACATTCAGGTCTTATGAAACCGGGAGCGACGGTAATCCCAATCCGAACTACCGCTGCCTTTATCCCGACGCTCCACCTCCGGGAACCGTGCCTACCTGCGAAGAAGCCGGTATTATTGGCGCACTCACCGGCATACTGGGCAGTCTTCAAGCCATGGAAGTGCTCAAGGAAGTATTAGGGATAGGCGACAGTCTGGTAGGGCGGTTGCTGCTGTTTGATGGCCTGTCTACCAGATGGCAGGAAGTGAGCTATAAATGGGATGAAAACAACGCTTTAAGTGGACATAAACCAACCATTCAGGACCTGTCCGGCCACGCTTGACGTTACCCGGTCGGCAAATTCGTGGGAAATATCCCGGTATACTTCAAACGGTCATACCCGGTCTAAAGCATCGCCAGGACGACCCGGTCCGGTGGCGTATGACCATCAATGAACGTTTTTATATTGATGATCACTTTTTCTCCCATATCGATGCGCCCTTCGATTGTCGCAGAGCCCATGTGAGGCAAAAGTAATACCCGGCGGTTTCGAATAAGTTTGGGGTTTACTGCAGGCTCATGTTCAAAAACATCAAGTCCGGCGCCGGCGATTTCTTCGGCCTCCAACATCCGGGCCAAAGCGTTTTCATCGATCACTTCCCCACGCGCTGTATTTACAATATAGGCGGTGGGCTGAATGAGCCTGAGCCGGCGAGCCGACAACAGATGATAGGTTGCCGGCGTATGTGGGCAGTTTACCGAGATAATGTCCATGCGGGCCAGCATCTGGTCGAGACTCTCCCAATAAGTTGCTTCGAGTTCGTCCTCAATTGACTGTGCTACGCGGTTGCGGTTGTGATAATGGATCGACAACCCAAATGCTTTTGCCCGGCGGGCCACAGCCTGGCCAATCCGGCCCATGCCGATAATGCCAAGACGCTTGCCAAAAATTCTATTGCCCAGCATCCATGTCGGTGACCAACCTTTCCAGGAAGCCTTGTCTTCGGAAATTACTGCTGCACCTTCCGTAATCCGGCGGGGAACCGCCAAAATCAATGCCATGGTCATATCAGCGGTATCTTCAGTGAGAACTCCCGGCGTGTTGGTTACGGTAATTCCGCGAGCCTGGGCGGTCCCAACATCGATATTATCAACGCCGGTACCAAAATTGGCGATTAACTTCAGGTTGGGCCCTGCCTGCGAGATAATGGATTTGTCTATCTTGTCGGTGACCGTCGGCACTAAAACGTCGGCTTCCTTGACAGCAGCGACAAGTTGCGCATGATCCATCGGTTCATCGTCCAAATTCAATCGCGTATCAAATAGCTCTCGCATGCGGGTTTCTACGACATCGGGCAATTTTCGCGTTACAATTACTAATGGCTTTTGACTGCTCATTTGTGCTCCAGTATGACGGAATTTAGATCGTATTAACCTAAAAAAGAGACATTAAGAGTTGTATTATATAAGAGTTTCACGTTCTTAGGGTTTTATCTACCAGATGCATCGCTCAACACAAAGCAACATATCATCTAAAAACACCAACCATCGAATTGACAAAATGATGCGCCATGGTTTGCCTTGGATTATGAACAAAAGCAACATGTTGATGAAAGCGACACTTTCGTTTCAGGGTACCTACAGGCTGGCGATATTTCTGGCTGCAGCATTTGTCGTCGGTGGAGCCGTATTCCTGATCATATCATCGCGGGCCACGCTCAGGGCCAATGAAGACCAGGCGGTACAGACCGCCGCCCTGGAAAAGCGCGCAACGGCCACCAGCGGCCGACCCCTTCCCCGGTTTGTCAGCCTCAAAAATTCGCGGGTGAATGTCAGGCGCGGCCCTAGCAGGGACTACCAGGTAGCTTGGGTTTTTGTGCGAAAAGACCTGCCGATTGAAATTATCGCAGAATTTGAACAATGGCGGCGAATTCGTGACAATGATGGCGCGGAAGGCTGGGTATTCCACGCTCTGCTTGGCCGCAAACGAACTGCGCTGATCACGCCGTGGCGAACAAACGACGGCACGGTTAAGCTGTATGACGCCAAAGGGCAGACGGAAAATATTGTTGCTCTGGCCCAACCCGGCGCCATGGGAAGTGTCGACACCTGTGACGGCAAATGGTGCAGATTTTCCTCGCAAGGATATTCTGGCTGGCTACCTCAAAAAATGCTTTGGGGGGTTTATCCCGGCGAAAGGTTTTAGCGCCTGATCCGCCCCTGTAACATCAGTTGACAGCTACATCCGCGCAAAAACCTCACATTGACGCTAAATCTAGGGTTTGGAAATTCCTGCACACGCTTCATAAGGGCGGTTGGACAATCTGACGATTATATCTACACGCGAAACGTTCATGCCGTCAGGTGCCACAGGAATACCGATAACCTTCATGGTATTATCCGGGATATCCATCAGGCTGTTGTCCGCCTCATTGAAAAAATGATGATGGTCACTGGTGTTGGTATCAAAATAAGCCTTCGAGCCCTCGACGGCTACTTCTCTCAACAACCCGGCTTCTGTAAACTGGTTCAATGTGTTGTAGACGGTGGCAAGAGAAATGCGAAAAGACAGGCGTTCTGCCTCTTCGTGCAGCATTTCGGCTGTCACATGCCGGTCTCCAGCCCCAAATAACAACCCAGCCAACGCCACTCTTTGCCGTGTCGGTCTTAAGCCAACAGTGCGCAGTTTAAATTTAATATCGGTTGTAGGACTGTGTTCAGTCATTTAACGACCACCTGTGGGAAACTTAACATTCTTCAATAAAGCATTTATTACGCATATTTCAGCATTTTGCAAACGTTTCGCAACTAGCGCTGGAATTTCCTTGATTTTGATTAATTCTCAGGAAAACCTGAGCAAAGGCTTTGAGGGATGATGAGGGTGTGTTACGTACGAAAATTGAAAGCTGCCTGTCAGGCATTCGAGTATTTTGGCATCAATTAGAATATAAACTGGCATGATGACTGAACAAAAATCTTCATATGACTATGACGACCTGCTGACCTGTGGGCGCGGTGAATTATTTGGACCGGGCAACGCCCAATTGCCGCTGCCGCCGATGTTAATGTTTGATAGGATTACCCACATCAGCGAAACAGGTGGAGAATTTGGCAAGGGCCAGGTAGTTGCGGAACTCGATATTAAACCCGAATTGTGGTTTTTCGAATGTCATTTCAAAGGCGATCCTGTCATGCCGGGCTGCCTTGGCCTGGATGCGCTTTGGCAAATGCTCGGATTTTTCCTGGGCTGGCTGGGCGAACCCGGACGAGGCCGCGCCTTGAGTGTGGGCGAGGTTAAACTTACCGGCATGGTGACGCCGGCGGTTAAAAAGATTGAATTTATTGTTGATCTCAAACGTGTCATACGCCGCCGGCTTATATTGGGTACCGGCGAAGGTATATTAAAAGCCGATGGCGAAGTCGCCTATAAGGCATCAGACCTTCGTGTTGGTTTGTTTTCGTCCGACTAGACTTGACATAGATGTGGATGCACCAAACATCTATCTTATGCCAGACATAATTTTGCGGTTATAATATTAATTGCCCTATAGCGAACTAAGTGGGAATTCGAGGTAAAATATGAGGCGAGTTGCTGTTACCGGAATGGGAATTGTTTCTAGCATCGGCAATAATTCCCAAGAAGTTCTTGCCTCATTAAGAGAAGCAAAATCCGGTATCGTTGCGGCTGAGGAATACGCAAAACTCGGGTTCAGATGTCAGGTTCACGGTGCACCGCAACTCGACTGGGAAGAAGCTCTGGATCGCCGGACACGCCGGTTTATGGGGGCAAGCGCTGCCTGGAACTATATTTCCATGGAACAGGCAATTCAGGACGCCGGTCTTGAAAAGGATGAAATCAGCCATCCCCGTACCGGTTTAATCATGGGGTCTGGCGGGCCATCAACCAAGACAATCGTCGATTCAGCAGATATCGCGCGCGAAAAAGGCCCCAAGCGAGTTGGGCCTTTTGCCGTGCCCAAAGCTATGTGCAGCAGTAACTCGGCTGTTCTGTCCACCTCTTTTGGCATTAAAGGTATCAACTATTCAATCTCCTCAGCCTGTGCGACCTCAAGTCACTGTATCGGCAATGCCGCTGAAATGATCCAATATGGCAAACAAGACATTATGTTTGCCGGTGGCGGCGAAGAGCTTGATTGGGCCTTGTCGGTCCTGTTTGATGCCATGGGGGCGCTGTCGTCTAATTTTAACGACACTCCGACTACCGCGAGCCGGGCGTATGATGTAAATCGCGATGGCTTCGTTGTTGCCGCCGGCGCCGGTGTTCTGGTGTTAGAGGAACTTGAACATGCCAAAGCGCGCGGTGCAAAGATTTATGCCGAACTCGTCGGTTATGGAGCCACATCAGATGGTTTTGACATGGTGCAGCCATCCGGTGAAGGGGCTGCCCGATGCATGAACATGGCGATGGAGACAGTTGACTGCGGCATTGATTATGTTAATCCACATGCCACCTCAACGCCGATCGGCGATGTCCGCGAAATTGAAGCGCTCAAGCAGGTTTTTGGTGATAAAATGCCGCCAATAAGTGCGACAAAATCTCTAACCGGCCATTCGCAAGGTGCTGCAGGCGTTCATGAGGCTATTTATTCCCTACTGATGCTGAATAATGACTTTATCTGTGAATCAGCCAATATCGAAGAGCTTGATCCCGAGATGGCAGGCGTTCCGATCGCGCGGGAAAGAATTGATAATGCTAATCTAAACTGCGTGATGTCGAACAGCTTTGGTTTTGGCGGCACAAATGCAGCTCTCGTTTTCAAGCGTCATGACGGATAATTCCACAAAAATTGTCAGGCGCAATTAAAGTTTATAGGGCAGGGGCTAGATGACGGTCACTACAGACAAGCCGGCACAGGGGCTTATGGCGGGCAAACGTGGCCTGATCATGGGGGTTGCCAACGAGCGGTCAATCGCCTGGGGCATAGCAAAATTCTTAAGCGATCACGGCGCGGAACTTGCCTTTACCTATCAGGGCGAAGCGTTTGGCCGGCGGGTCAAACCGCTGGCAAAAAAACTTGGCAGCAATCTGATCTTGCCGTGTGATGTCAGCGATGACGATAGCGTGGATTCAGTGTTTAATGCCCTGAAAGACGAGTGGGGATCAATAGATTTTCTCGTCCACGCCATTGCTTTTTCCGACAAGGACGAGCTTAAGGGCCGCTATGCGGATACCAGCCGGGAGAATTTCATCCAGACCCTGTTGATCTCGTGTTATTCGTTCACTGATATGGCAAAACGGGCAGCGCAACTTATGCCTAATGGCGGCTCATTGTTGACCCTGACCTATGGCGGGGCTACCCGGGTGATGCCAAACTACAATGTCATGGGTGTGGCAAAGGCTGCCCTAGAATCAAGCGTGAGATATCTGGCTGCTGATTATGGCGGTGAAAAAATTCGCGTTAACGCCATTTCCGCCGGGCCCATGCGCACCCTTGCCGGGGCCGGTATTCGTGATGCACGAACCATGTTTAACTTCCAAAAAGAACATTCCCCGCTGCACAGAAGCGTCAGCCTCGAAGATGTTGGCGGTGCAGCCCTTTATCTGCTCAGCAATTTGTCTGCCGGCGTAACGGGTGAAATTCATTTTGTCGATGCCGGATACAACATTATCTCCACCCCTCGACCGGAAAGTACAAACGGCAACGGAGAGTAATCTTTAAGGCTGCCGGGTGCGCAGAAATTTCTTCTTATTGGCGCTCAAACAAAGCTTCGATGATAGGGCAATCTGGCACCGTCGTGCCTTTACAATTTTTAGATATATTCGTCAGGGTTTTTTCCAGCCGGCGCAGATCTGTTATCTTTCGCTGCACACTGTTTTTATGTTCAAGCGTGATTTGCCTGACTTCCTCACAGGTATAATTGCCACCATCTACCAACTCGAGCAGTGTTTTTATCTCACTTAATGAAAACCCCAGTTCCCGGCAGCGACTGACAAAGGTCAGCCGCTTTTCAAACTCACCATCATATTGACGATAACCCGATGCCGTGCGTGGCGGGTGGGGGAGCAGGCCAATTTTTTCATAATAGCGAATTGTCTCGATATGGACCCCAGTCGATTTCGACAACCTCCCGATAGTAACATTTGGCCTTGGCAAAACAATGATCTTTCTGTGTTGATTTTTTCCTTTACTCTGTAGTTACTACAGGGTTTACAGTGCCACAAGTCTAATTTGCAGAGGTTTTTATTTGATGGCTAACGAAGCCAATTTTATGACGTTGGATGAAACGGGAGATAGCGTTTCCGCTGACACGGCGAAGCGCAACGGTTTGGTAGCCGCAGGCGGGGTCCTGGGGGCACTTGCCACCACCACATGTTGTATCCTGCCGTTGGCGCTGTTCAGCCTTGGGATTAGCGGCGCCTGGAT
>JAJFHR010000248.1 GCA_021775515.1 Hyphomicrobiales bacterium
TGATCGCACTTACACTGCAGACGTGTTGATCGAAGGCGGCAAGATCGTTGAAATTGGTGAAAACCTCTTAGGCGACGAAGTGCTCGATGCTACCGGTTGTTATGTCATGCCCGGCGGTATTGATCCGCACACTCATCTTGAAATGCCATTAATGGGCACCAAAACCTCTGAAGATTTTGAAAGCGGTACACGCGCAGCCCTTTCAGGCGGCACAACAACGGTGGTTGATTTTTGTCTGCCCTCGCCAAACCAGTCGCTGCTGGAGGCCCGGCAGATGTGGGACAACAAGACCTCGAAAGCCTCCTGTGATTATTCATTCCACATGGCGATCACCTGGTGGAGCGAGCAGGTGTTTGATGAAATGGCCACGGTCGTCGACAGCGGCATCAACACCTTCAAACATTTCATGGCCTATAAGGGTGCGTTGATGGTCGATGATGATGAAATGTATTCATCCTTCCAGCGTTGCTCCGCCTTGGGAGCCCTGCCGCTTGTGCACGCTGAAAACGGTGACATCGTTGCCCAGCTTCAGGAAAAGCTGCTGGCAGAGGGCAACAATGGTCCGGAGGGTCATGCCTATTCGCGGCCACCGGAAGTGGAAGGTGAAGCCACCAACCGCGCCATCATGATTGCCGATACGGCGGGAGTTCCCCTGTATGTTGTTCATGTATCGTGCGAACAGGCGCATGAAGCCATTCGCCGCGCCCGGCAAAAAGGCATGCGTGTTTTTGGCGAACCGCTGATACAACATCTAACTCTTGATGAAACCGAATACTTCCATCAAAACTGGGATCATTCGGCGCGCCGCGTCATGTCGCCGCCCTTCCGCAATAAAGCCCATCAGGATTCCTTATGGGCGGGCCTCCAGGCTGGAAGCCTTCAGGTCGTCGCTACTGATCACTGCGCCTTTACCAGCGAACAGAAGCGCTCCGGCTTTGGCGATTTCACCAAAATTCCAAACGGAACTGGAGGACTGGAAGACAGACTGCCGGTGTTATGGACGCGTGGAGTGAATTCCGGACGGCTGACCATGAATGAATTTGTCGCCGTCACCTCAACCAATATAGCCAAGATTTTGAATATGTATCCGAAAAAAGGCGCAATTCTTGTCGGTTCAGATGCCGATATCGTCGTCTGGGACCCGGCGAGGACAAAGACCATTACAGCAGAGAAACAACAATCGGCGATCGATTATAATGTCTTCGAAGGCATTAAGGTTGCCGGGTTGCCGCGATTTACCCTGACACGGGGCATGGTGGCGATTAGCGAAGACGAGGTGAAGGCTCAACAAGGCCATGGTGAGTTTATCGCCCGTGACGCGTTTACAGCGGTGAACAGATCCTTGTCGAAATGGAAGGAAATTTCCTCTCCACGGGCGGTAATTCGCGATCCTGCCAATATGCCGGCGGGCGTCTGAAATTGTTTCCGCTTCTAAGAGGGTGTTTAGCCTATGGCTGCTTCCAGCAGTTTGTCAAAGGAACAATCTGTCATAAATATCAATGATTTGTCTTTGACATTTAAGACAAATGACGGGTTGGTTCATGCCCTGTCAAACATTGACCTGACGATTAATTCAGGTGAGTTTGTTTCTCTCATTGGGCCTTCTGGCTGTGGTAAAACCACTTTGCTGCGGGTTATCGCCGATCTGGAGACGCCCACCGGCGGCAGTATCTTAGTCAACGCAATGAGCCCGCATGAAGCCAGGATGAAGCGGGCTTATGGTTATGTATTTCAAGCCGCAGCGCTTTATCCCTGGCGGACAATCGCGCGAAACGTCGGTTTGCCCTTGGAGATCATGGGGCTTGACAAAGAGGAATGCCAAAAACGCATTTCCCATAATCTTGCCCTGGTAAATCTGGAAGGTTTTGAAAAGAAATTTCCCTGGCAGCTTTCCGGCGGCATGCAGCAGCGCGCCTCCATTGCCCGCGCCCTGGCCGTTGAGCCCGAATTGTTGTTAATGGACGAACCCTTTGGCGCCTTGGACGAAATTGTCCGCGATCATCTCAATGAACAATTGTTGCGCTTATGGGATAAAACCAACAAGACCGTTGTTTTTGTCACTCACTCAATTCCCGAGGCGGTTTTTCTTTCAAGCAAAATAGTGGTCATGTCGCCACGGCCGGGGCGAATTCACAGCATCATTGAAAGCAACCTGCCCAAAGACCGTACACTGGATATTCGGGAAACCCAGGAATTTCTCAACATTGCTCATGAAGTGCGCGAAGGATTGCGCGAAGGCCACTCTTATGAGGATTAACTGGGATGGGTGCTTTGAATGAAATTCAACTTCTAGCCGATTGTACAAGAACATTGTTGCCAGTTCTTAGACAAGCGGAACAAGAAGGAATAGCTGATATTGAGAGACTCGGTACAGTCGGTGTCAACGTACTGCGGAGTGTTCAGCTTCAACGAATTGTAATTGTTGTTGGTATGTTGTCAGTTTTTGAAGCAGTTCTGAAAGATGAACTTGAACTGAGGGAGATTGTTCCAGAACTCAGAGATTATCTGATTTCTCGTGACAAAACAGATTTAGCCGAAAAATACGAAGAGCTACGTCTGGCAATCAATGTTCTTAAACACGGCTCTGGGAGAAGTCATGAGATACTCTGGGCAAAAAAGGAAAAACTCAGTTTCCATATCAAGGAAGAAGGCCATTGGTTTTTTGGTGAAGGTGACCTGACAGATGGACACGCCTTAATACTGGTTGATGACGACTTTATCATACAATGTGCAAATCTGATTGAAGAGATCAATCGCGTAGTCTTTGATTTAGGGGATATGAATGATGAGAGGTAATGTAAATATCTTTCCCTTACTTTGTGTTCTAACAGGTATCATCGTCATCTGGTACGCGAGTGCCATCTACATGAATGCGCCGTTTCAACGTGATGTTTATCAAAGAGCCAAAACCCAGTGGACCACGACCCAACTAATCGGCGACACCCTCGCGCAAAAACGCCCGGTACTGCCAGCCCCCCATCAGGTGGCCGAGGAAATCTACAAAACGACCTTCCTCAAGAAAGTTACCTCGAAACGCTCGTTAATTTATCACAGCGGGATTACGTTCTCGTCGACGATTTTGGGTTTTATCATCGGCGTCGTGCTTGGCATTGCACTGGCCGTTGGCATTGTTCACAATAAGGCGCTTGATAAAAGCCTTATGCCGTGGGTGATTTCCTCGCAAACCATCCCCATTCTGGCCATCGCCCCGATGATAATCGTCGTGCTCAATGCGGTTGGCATTCAAGGTTTGCTGCCCAAGGCATTTATTTCCACTTACCTGAGTTTTTTCCCGGTTGTTGTCGGCATGGTCAAGGGCTTGCGATCTCCGGAAATCATTCATCTTGATTTAATGCGCACCTATTCGGCCACCCAATGGGATGTTTTCTGGAAATTGCGCTGGCCATCGTCGATGCCGTTTTTATTTACCTCAATGAAGGTTGCAATCGCTGCCGCCCTTGTCGGGGCCATTGTCGGTGAATTGCCCACCGGTGCCGTTGCCGGTCTAGGCGCCCGCCTGCTGGCTGGCTCATATTACGGCCAGACAATCCAGATTTGGTCGGCGCTATTCATGGCGGCACTCCTGGCCGGGACACTGGTCGCCCTTGTCGGCATCGCCAACCGCATGGTGCTTAAACGCATGGGGATGGCCGCATGACGTTGTTTCAAAAATGCCTCGCCGTTCCCGCCGCGCTTTTGCTGTTTATGGCGGGTCTGAGTTCGTTCGCCGCGCTGGAGAAAGATGCAGGCGCCGTGACGATTTTTACCCCAACAATTCCCTTTCTCATTGTGCTGTTATGCCTGTTCTATTTGTTATCTTCAGTGTATTTTTCTAACGCTCTCATTAACAAGATTGGCGTGTTGCTGAGCGCCTCTGCCACAGCCTTGATTGCCACGGCAATTCTGATAACCAAACTCGATGTGATTGCGCAATTGCTTCCCGGATTTTGGTTCCTGTTGGCAGGCGCGTGGCTGATGTCTTGGCTTAGCGTGGAAAAATTGTCTGAATTTGAACGCATTCCCCGCCTGCTCGACCTCGCGCGGGCGATCGCCATTCCGGTAATATTCGGGTTCTGGCTCCTGCTTGGCTGGGAGGCGCTGACCCGTGGTTTTAATGTCCCCAAAGTACTGCTGCCATCGCCGAGTATCATTGCCGAGAGGTTTTTATCCTCCCTTCCCATTCTGTGGGCCGATTTTCAACAGACATTTCTCAAAGCCGTTCTAATCGGTTATGCAATTGGCTGTGGCTCAGGTTTTTTCATAGCCATATTGATCGACCGTTCACCGTTTCTGCGCAAGGGGTTGATGCCGATCGGCAATCTTGTCTCCGCTTTGCCGATTATCGGAGTGGCTCCGATCATGGTCATGTGGTTTGGCTTTGATTGGCAATCCAAGGCCGCTGTTGTCGTGGTTATGACGTTTTTTCCAATGCTGGTAAATACAATTGCCGGCCTCGCCGCAGCCCGGACGATGCAGCTTGATTTAATGAAAACCTATGCAGCGGATTACTGGCAAACTCTGTTTAAGTTGCGGTTGCCCGAAGCCTTGCCTTTTATCTTTAATGCCTTGAAAATAAACTCGACTTTGGCGTTGATCGGTGCCATCGTTGCCGAGTTCTTCGGGACACCGATTGTCGGAATGGGTTTCCGGATTTCCACAGAAGTCGGCAGAATGAATGTCGATATGGTGTGGGCGGAAATTGCGGTAGCAGCACTTGCTGGCTCCGCGTTTTATGGTGTTGTGACACTAATTGAAAGAAGGCTTACTTTCTGGCATCCGTCCATCAGGGCGTGAGTTGGGGGAGCGTAAACAAGGGAGAAAAACATGAAGACGTTTTTTGCAGCCGCGGCAGCATTGGCTGTTGGTCTCAGCAGTACCATTGCTTTGGCCCAGGAAGCGGTCACATTGCAACTGAAGTGGGTCACGCAGGCACAATTTGCCGGATATTATGTCGCCAAGGAAAAAGGTTTTTATAAAGAGGTAAATCTCGACGTTACGATCAAACCCGGCGGCCCTGATATTGCTCCGCCGCAGGTGATTGCCGGTGGTGGCGCCGATGTTGTTATCGATTGGATGCCGTCTGCTCTGGCCAGCCGGGAAAAAGGCGTCGCACTTGTTAATATCGCCCAACCGTTCAAACGCTCCGGCATGATGCTGACCTGCCGCAAGGATTCAGGCATCAAGAGCCCGGCAGACTTCAAGGGAAAGACTCTCGGCGTATGGTTTTTTGGCAACGAATATCCCTTCCTGTCGTGGATGTCGAAGTTGGGAATTCCGACCAACGGCGGGCCAGACGGGGTAACCGTGCTCAAGCAGGGCTTTAACGTCGATCCGATTTTACAAAAACAGGCTCACTGTGTATCGACCATGACCTACAATGAATATTGGCAGATCATTGATGCCGGTCTGTCGCCGGATGATTTGATCGTATTCAAATATGAAGACCAGGGCGTATCAACCATGGAAGATGGCCTCTACGTTCTGGAGGACAAACTCAAAGATCCTGCATTTGCCGACAAGATGGCACGTTTTGTCAAAGCGTCAATGAAGGGATGGACGTGGGCGCGGGAAAATTCGGATGCCGCTGCCGACATCGTGCTCGAAAATGATGCAACCGGTGCGCAGACTGAAAAACATCAACGTCGAATGATGCAGGAAATTAATAAACTGACGGCAGGATCAAACGGCAAACTTGATCCGGCGGATTTTGACCGGACGGTGGCCACGTTGCTTTCCGGCGGATCTGATCCTGTGATCAGCAAAAAACCCGTAGGTGCCTGGTCTCACGCGATAATCGATAAGGCGATGTGAAATTAGGCAAAAGCAAAAACAAAAAGGTGAGCCTTTTGGCTCACCTTTTTCAGACTGCTGACAAACCCCGTAATATTTTAGCGGAGTTTTTCTTTGGGGTGTCAATTCGGCAATGGAACTATCCAGCGGAGGCTGCCTTTGCCCCTATGCAGGGCTGGTTTTCGTTGTTGCGCTTAACACCACTGCGATTTTCTTGATGTTCTGGGCAAACTCTTTTCCGTCAAAGCGCCGCCATCTGTTTTGACTGAATGTACTGGCATCAAACACCTCGTCCGTCAGGCGCAGCCCGAGGATCCAGACTCTCCAACGTGGCCATTTCAAGTTCGGTCTGGCGGGCGGTGGAACATTTTAACATACCACGGTTGAATCAGGTCGAACTTGCCAGAACAAGCAGTTTCAATGGCGAATAGCGGCAGGCAGTGCGGAGCGAAATGGGCACTGGGCACAGCCAAGTTGGTCGCTGGGGCAATTAGGTTGCTAAAATCAATAAAATAGAACATTGTGTGAACATAGTTGAACCATTCGAGGCTTATTATGCAAGAATTCTCCCTCTATCTTCCTGGCATCCTTCTCGCGTATTCTGCCTTCCTTTTAGGGATTGCGAGTCCCGGACCTAACATTCTCGCAGTGATAGGCACATCAATGGGGGTGGGACGGCAGTCAGGAATTTCTCTAGCTATGGGCGTGGCTAGCGGATCGTTCACATGGGCGCTTCTGACGGTGTTTGGACTGTCAGCCATCTTGGCAACCTATGCATCAGCGCTCATATTGATCAAAATATTTGGCGGGGTGTACCTGCTATGGCTAGCATACAAATCTTTTAAATCGGCGGCTTCCACACATGATATAGAAGCTAAGGAATTGGCTGGCGGCCGCCGCACTCGGTTTGGTTACCTCAAGCGTGGATACATCATCCAGATGACCAACCCGAAAGCAGCTCTTGCATGGATAGCCATTATTTCCTTGGGCCTCCAAGAAGGAGCGCCACATTGGGTTGGTGTTGTGATTGTCGCTGGCACTTTTCTTATGTCGATAGCTATCCACATCTTATATGCCGTGGCTTTCTCTACTCCTGCCATGGTGCGTTTGTACGGTAAATCGCGCCGAACAATCCAAGGTGTTCTTGGGACCTTCTTTGCTCTTGCAGGTCTTCGCCTGCTGACAAGTCGGAGTTAAACTGCGATGCCCTATACTGATCCCGCCGCCACGAACTTGAACAAAGGGTTTGCTGTTGCCATTAATATCGTAGCCAAAGAAGGCAAAGGCGATGCCGTGGCAGATATTTTGCAAGGGTTGATAGCACCGACAATGGCGGAAAAGGGTGTCAAGTTCTTCGTACCGTACCGTTCGCCAACCGATCCTTTGTCATTCTTCGTTTACGAGCTTTACGTTGATGAAGCAGCATGGGAAGCACATAACAACGCCCCACATTTTCTAAGCATCGTAGATGAACTTGTCTCAATAGCTGCTCATCGTCAACGGATACCGTTCGTTCCCCTCGCCTAATCACAAAGATCATTCAACGTCTGGTCAGACCTGAAAATTCATCTTTTTTGTTTTAGCGCTGCGTTGCCAGGCCCGCGCCTTCGCACTGCCAACCGGCATGTTACCGCGTGAGCGTTTTCCTCATTAACATTCAGGCCAACGGTCCTATGGCGGCTGAAAAGATTTATCAGGCCCGTGCGTTCTCATTGTCACCTTTGATGTCATGAACCAGAAAATTGACCCA
>JAJFHR010000249.1 GCA_021775515.1 Hyphomicrobiales bacterium
ATCCCAAATACTTTGAGAATGTAGTCATCCTGCGCGACAGCAATACGATCAATCTGGAAAAAATTATCGAAAAAATTCAACGAGAACTGACCAACAACTACCCCAGCAAAATGCCGCAGTCGCGCCTGGAAATAACTCTGAGCCGCAAAGCAGCCCCGATTGTCATAAGTGCCGATGCCGAAGCCGATTTTGAAATTATTCAAAACAACTATGAACCGCGGTCAGGTAGATTTGCCGTAGTCATCCTGGCACCGAAGGGCGCTGCAAACGCCCAGCCGATTAAATTCACCGGCCGAGCGACAGAAGTGATTGATATCCCCGTGTTGGCCCAGCCTCTCGCCCGCGGCCAGACCATACGGCCCTCTCACCTGGTAACCAAAAAAATGCAAGTCCGCCGCATCAGCGCACAGGCTATAACCGAGAGGGTAGACCTCGTTGGCATGGCGGCACGGCGGTCATTGCGTCCGGAAACCCTCATCCGTTCAAATGATATAGAAAAGCCCAGAATAGTGAAGAAAAACACGTTGGTAAATGTTGTTTACAAACTAGGAACCTTGCAGATCACCTCACGTGCGCGGGCATTGGAGGATGGTGCGCTGGGAGAGACGATTACAGTTCTCAACACGCGCTCGCGCCGTACCATTCAAACTGTTGTCGCCGCCGCAAACGTGGTTACTGCGCAAGGCAACAACGCGCGGCAAACAGCCTTTCTCACTCAATAGTTTTAACCGCTAACAAACAGCTTCGGCCGGGAAACACCCATGACACAAACAAAATCAAAACTCTGCAAAATCGGCCTCCTGTTAACGGCTGCAACGGCCCTTTCCGCTTGCTCTGCCGCAGATCGAATTTCTCAAATTGGAAAACCGCCGCCCCTGACCCGCATTCAAAATCCTGTTGAGCAATCCGGTTACAAACCCGTAAGGCTGCCTATGCCGGATACAAAACCTATTATTCATCAGGCAAATTCCCTATGGCGGTCTGGCGCGCGGGCGTTTTTTGATGATCAGCGGGCAAAGGATGTCGGCGATATTCTCACGGTCAATGTGGAAATCACCGACAGTGCTAAAATTGAGAACAAGACTACTCGAAGCCGCACCGGCAATGAAGCGCTCGGCATAAACAATCTCTTCGGAATTGCCAATCAGGCATCAAAAATTCTTCCCCTCGGCATAGACCAAAGCAAGTTGGTTGATGCCAATAGCAACTCTTCCACTTCCGGCGAAGGAACAGTTGACCGCGAAGAGGAGCTTGAAGTATCCGTTGCAGCGATCGTGACGCAAATTTTGCCTAACGGTAACATGGTGATTGAAGGCAAACAGGAAATCCGAGTGAACAATGAAGTTCGTGAAATGTTGGTAGCGGGTATCGTTCGCCCGGAAGACATTTCAGCAACAAACACGATCAACAGCACCCAGATTGCCGAAGCACGCATCTCCTATGGCGGACGCGGTCAAATCAGTGATGTACAAGCACCGCGTTATGGCCAGCAATTCCTGGATGTAATTCTGCCATTTTAAGGGTTTTCCAGCTTGCAGACAAAATTAAAGGGCGCCAAGTCAACGCCCTTTAATTAGGTTGATGGGACCGAATTTAACCCGGTCATTCGTCGCGATAGACTTTTTCGCGCCGCTCATGGGCTTCCTGGGCCTCGATACTCAGGGTTGCAATCGGCCGGGCATCCAGTCTCTCCAGATTGATCGGATTGCCGGTTTCCTCACAATATCCGTAGGTCCCTTCGTCCAGGCGTTTCAGCGCCTCATCTATTTTTGCAATCAGCTTTCGCTGACGATCACGTGTCCTCAACTCCAATGAGCGCTCGGTTTCCGAAGATGCTCGATCAGAAGGATCAGGCAGTTTGCTGGTATCTTCTTGCAAATGATGGAGCGTTTCTTTGCTTTCACGCAAAATCCCGCGTTTCCAGTTTAACAATTTATCCCGGAAATACTCGCGTTGACGGTCACTCATGAAGGTTTCGTCACTTCGAGGCCTATAAACACCGTTAGTTTTTTTACCCATAAAGACAACCTCTGGTTATTTCCTCATTCGGCGCGAACTATATAAATTTATGAAATTTTTTCAACTCAAGAAAACGTAAAAACTTGAAATTTTACCAACTTATTTGATTTTTCAAGCAATTTCGCCAAGTTTTGCCAGTTCGACATGGGCTCTCAATTCGACTTCTTTGAGAACTTCCGAAAGTTTTGGGTCCGGCACCCGGTCTTGTTCGCGCCGAACGAGACTGAGCAAGCGATTTAATCGGCTCCGGGGCAACGATCCCATCAGGAGGCCAAGCTTAAGTTCATCCAGCACATCCAGAATATCCTCTGCGTGACGCACGGCACGTCGCGTCGGTGTGCTAGCATCAGGCACCTCTTGGATAGCCAGAAGAGCATCCACGGTTGTCAAGGGTCTAGCACCCTGCACTGTGCTGGCTGGTGTTTCCGGGCCCGATTGATTGATAGAGAATTTCTCAGACGAATTGGCGCTGGAACTTGACCGCCGGGTCGAAGCCGTTCTGTTTAATGCACCTTGTCGGTTGATCCGCATAAATATTTCGATGCCGTATTTAGAAACTGGGTGTGCACCCCTTCTACTGGCAAGGGTGCTTCTCTTAGCCTGACCAGTTCACAACTCTTGCGTTAACATTGCGTTAACCATGGCAATTTCTGCCTACTCTAAGGAAAAAATTGCGAATAACACGTTGCAGGAAAAAACAACTGTTCAGTTTTATTGTTTAATTTCAATATGTTAGAATTTTTGAACAAAATTCAAAAACTGGCATGAGTTTCGCTTTAATTCATTCAACAGATTTAGTTGGTTTTTCAGGTTTAGGTATAATGCGTCCCAAAATGAACAGATTTTCCCGCAGCTTCACGGCTCTAAGCCAACTGATATTGCTCATTTCCTTTTTTGTTGCCGGCATCCCGGTATCGTCATATGCCGCCTCCAGAATTAAGGATTTAGCTGAAGTTGAAGGCGTGCGTGAAAACCAGCTCGTGGGTTACGGACTAGTCGTTGGCCTCCAGGGAACCGGCGATGCCCTCAACAATTCTCCCTTCACACTACAAAGTCTTCAGGGCATGTTGGAACGCATGGGTGTCAACACCCGCAATACCAACCTGCGCACGAAAAATGTTGCAGCTGTAATTGTTACCGGGCACCTTCCACCGTTCGCAACCCAAGGCA
>JAJFHR010000250.1 GCA_021775515.1 Hyphomicrobiales bacterium
TCCAACGAAAAAGCTGGCGCAGCCGAGTGCATATAGACCCGGACTTTATTGCCATCACGAATAACGTGTTCCGCTTCTTCCAGATTAACGCCATCCTTTTTGGCCATTTCCTTGAGATCATCAAACAACGGATCTGCCCGGTCATAAATCTGTAGGGGATTGACGATTGAGCGATGTACGATAATGCAGTCATGCGGCTCGGCAAATGTCGGCCCGTCATGCACCAGTTTCATTTTTTCACCGGTAATATCAATCAACTGTTCATTTTCAGGTTTCAGCGGACCAACATTAATGTAGCGGTCCTTGGAAAACTTATTGAGTGAAATCAGCCACTTGCCATCCGCCTTGTTGGTCTCACCCATGGAGGTATGATTGTGACCAGGCTGATAATGCACGTCAATTTTATCGATGATGGGATCAACCTTCTCGCCCGCGTAGAGTTTTTTGGCCTTTTCAATGTTCCATTTGCAAACCTGGCTGTCGAGGAACAAGGTGGTATAGGCATTACCCTTGCCATCGAAAGCGGTATGTAACGGCCCCAGGCCAAGTTCAGGTTCGCCAACAACTGCATCGCGCGGTTTGGATTTACCGGCGAATACATCCGGCAGCTTGCGCACATCGATAACAGTTACCGTTGGTGCCAGTTTACCGCTGACCATAATATGATTGCCATCAGGGGCCGCATTCACACCATGGGGTGAGTTTGAAATCGGAATATAGACCGTATATTTTGATCCCTTGCGGCCATCCAATACCGGAACACCGCCATCATAGACCTTGAAATCACCAGCTTTCACACCCGCTTCAATGGCGGCAATGTCAAAGACGACAGCCCAGTCCTGCTCGGACGCCGTCATTTCGGCCAGGGTTACACCTTCTTCAGAATTATAGCATGAGGATATGGCATATTTACCCTGATAATCAGCATCAACATTATCCAGGTTTCCATCAACCACAACCTGCCAGGCTACCTTCATACTGTCACCATCAATTGCGGAGAAAATGGCGTGATAATTTTCCGGATCATCGAGCACCGTGCCGTCATTAGGTAGCGGAATACGATGCTCGCCATTGGCAAAGATATATCCCGTGCGCGGAAATTTCTGCGGACGCAGCCCGTGAATATCCGAAGCATTTGGAATGGAAATAACCTTGTCCACTTTCATGATATCGCAGCGAATCCGAGCCACCCGTGTATTGGCCTTGTCATTTGCAAACAAATAGCGGCCGTCATAAGTGCCATTAGTGAAAGACATGTGCGGATGATGCAAATCGCCGTTTGTCGGAACACCGCCTTTGTTTTTCCAATACTCGGTTTCTTGCGGCAACATGTTTTCGGTGAGAATTTTGCGGCTTTCGTTAGTCTGGCCCCAACCGGTTGCACTACACCTGTTGAACACAGGTACACGCATTAACTCGCGCATTGACGGCAGGCCGAGAATACGAACTTCTCCAGCTTGCCCGCTGCTCCAAAAACCATAATATTCATCCAGATCACCAGGGGCGACCACACCACTATCCTCAGCCGCCCGGGCCGGGCTCGAGCCCAATCCGGTTTTTGCCGCCAGCGCCCCGGCGCCAAACGTTACTGCCGTGCCCGCCAATAATCCTCGGCGTGAAACACCTAATTTTTTACCGTCACTCATGTTCTACTCCTCTCCTTATGGCACCCAACAAGGTGCCGGTTTGGCCATACGTGGCTAGTCTTCAAAACTTCTTGCCCGGCCGAGACGGCGCGGGCGGCGAAACAGTGTTTTGTTTTCTTCCATTGGTTGCAGAAACTCGCTGCCCGGACTGGCTTTTCTGGCCTTGGCCAGTTTGTGGATGACCACCGGGCAAACGTTTTCGTTGTAGTACATCTGCTGACAATTCAGGCAATGCAGGCATTCGTTTGGATTGATCTCACCCATCGGATCAATCGCCTGAACCATGCATTCCTGGGCGCACAGATGGCAGGGATCACCACAATTGCGATAACGCTTCAGCCACTGAAACATTGAAATGCGAGCCGGAATTGCTAGCGCGGCGCCAAGCGGGCACAGATAACGGCAATAAAAACGTTCGATGAACAATCCCGCAGCAAGCAGCACACCCACATACAACAGATAGGGCCATGATCGGTAAAACCGCAGGACAATTGCAGTTTTGAACGGTTCAACCTCGGCCATCTGCTCGGCAAATGCCAGCGAGTAGACCGATAGGCCCAAAAGCGAGAGAAAAATCAGGTATTTGATCGGCCACAACCGTTCATGCAATCCCCACGGCAGAATGATCTGCGGCACATTCCACCACCGGGCGATTTTATTTAGCAGTTCCTGCAACGCGCCAAAGGGGCAAAGCCAGCCGCAATAAGCACCGCGCCCCCAGAATAGGATCGAGGCGGCCACTGAACTCCAGAGAATAAAAATCAATGGTTCCATCAGGAAGTATTCCCAGCGAAACTCACCAAGAACTGAATTCACAAAGACAAAAACATTCACCACAGACAGCTGTGCCTGCGCGTAAAATCCGATCCAGAAAAGTGTAAAAATCATAAAGCCGAGGCGAACGCGCTCCGTCCAAACCGGGCTTTTGACGAGGAAATTCTGATAAAAGAATAAGATCGTCAGCAATAGGATGGCAAAAACAAGAATTCCGACTTTTACGCGCTTTTGTTGCCAGATGCGTTTCCACAACTCGGTCTGACCACTAAAGCTTTCTGCGGCAAGCGAACCGGCACTGGTCAGCGTGCCGCTTGCCGGAGGCTGGGGTTTTACTACATTCACAAATTTTCCGGGCAGTTGATAAGAGAGATCAAAATTGACAAAAACCTTCTTGATCGCCCCGATCGCCCGGTGCACCAGCAATTGCAGCCGCCAGGGCTCAGCTGGGTCAAAGGTTGCCCCCTTCGGCGTCATAAACACACCAATTTCTTTAAACCTGGGCGCACCTTTTGCCGCCACTTCGCCTATGCGTTTATGAACCTTGTCTCTAAACCGCAGCGAATTTTCGCCCTGGATTACCTGAATGCGGTCAAAAATTCCGCCGCGGACATAACCGGATCCCTTAAAGGAATAACGCCCGTTCCCCATAATAAGAAAGGCCTCTGCACCGGGCTTTAAACGTTTTTTCAAATGCGCAAATTCGGCATCGCCTAAAAGACTTCGAGCAACGCCTGGAACCGCAAGCGAGGCGATATAGATATCGATGAACGTATCCACCGCTGCGCCGGGTTCAGCTCTTTCCCGGGCGATTTCATTACCGGTTTTTTCGAAGGCTGCATTTATGTCCGCCACCGACAGTCTGAGCCTGCGAACAGAACCCTCCTGGGTCAGTGTCATCCAGTCGACGATTTCAGTGAAGGATCGGTTTACGGTTTTTTCGATTTTCACCGTTTGACCGACAGTTGAGCTCAGACCCGCCAAGCCGAGCACACGGGCGGCCCGCACTGCGGCGCGCCGGATTGAATCATCAATCACCAACACCGTCACTGTCGCACCGGAAACAATATCGACCGGTAACGCGCTGGCATCACCTTCAGCAATTTCAGCAATATTGAGGGACTTATATCCGGCAATAAAATCGACGATTTTCTTTTCTGGAATTCCGGCCAAAACGATGGGTTCGGTATGTTCAACTAGCTTGGCACCAGAAATTTTTCCATCGAGATTAATCCCGATCAGAATTTTTATCGGTTTTCCCGAATAGCCAATCGCACCAGAAAAATCAGTATTGAGAATGGAATAACCGACAATTTCGCCACTTAGGAGAATGGGAGCAACCGGTTGATCGACCCTCACCTGGCCATATCCATCGGCACCTGGGAAAATTTCCGTTGCGGGAACTTTCGCCATAAATTTTTCCAAGTCTCCGCCTTTTGCCCAACTTGGCGATAGATTTGCCAATAGGACGATAACAGCAGCGACAACCATATGAATGGCAGTTTTAAAAATGCGCCGGCCCCTCCCTGCACCACGAGTTTCAATCTTCACTTGAGTTAGTTCATCCAATCACGCGCGACATTGACTCAAATCAAGTGTGCTCAATTTGAGCAAAAAGGAGACAGCCTTTGCTAGGACACAAACCAAGCGGTTTTGCTGGCCTAACAAGAAAAGCAGGTAGCGCTAAGGTAGAAAGGCCGCGAGATGCCGGCAATATTGGATTAACTATCGTTGCCAGTGCTTGGCGACATCAGCAGCACGGGAGCATTGGCCGCGCGCAGAAGGATAACTGCCGCATCATCATCACCAAACGCCTGGCTTTTGCCAGAAGCAACAACGAATGATGGCGAAAGATGCGCAAAACCAGTGGCAATCGAATTCTGCGCACCAGGAATGAAGTGGTGCGCAGCAACCAACACGTTAGAACCTGCAAGTTCTTGTGCCCGTTGAGCAATTTCGTCGGCCTCAACACTTGTGTCGGCGATGACAAACAGGATCAATGGCTGATCTGTTACCGAGGCGATATTTGCTGCTAGTTCAACAACCTCCTCGTCGGCTCGATCACCTTCAGATATGGCAATAACCGGACCTCGCACCGGGGTGGCGCGAACCGGCAAAGTGACCATCACACCGCGCGGTCCCGGCGGCAGAGTGCGAAGCTGGTCAATCAATTGGTTCACGCCAATTCCGTGCCGTTCTCCCGAAAGTACGACGAAATCTCCGGTAGCCACTGCCGCTTCCACCGTGGCCGGGAGTTCACCGCGTTCCTGACTGAAAGACCATTTAACTCTGGCCGCCTCGGCATGTTGTGAAAGTGCCCGCCGGCAACACAGCGCCCCCCGGTTGAACGCCTGCATCATTGAATCAGAAGACAATTGCTCCGGTTGGCTTCCCCCATAGGAAAGAGCCCGGGCGAACGGTAATCCGGCAAGATCGATCATTGCCTGTTCGAGCACAAACAGGCCGACCACCTCTGCCTCAACTGCCGCAGCCAAAACGGTTGCAGCTCGAATTGACAGATCAATATCCAGGGTCGATTTAAATCCAACAACGATGCGGCAGGTCTCGCGACCCTGTGATGTTGTGATCACGGGTTGTCTCCAGGTTGCCCGTTAGCGTCGGCTTTAGTGGCAAATTTCATACGGGCTTCAGCAAATTGCCTAAGTCTTGTTTCGATACGGGCATTAATGGAATTTGGCGTAAACAATCCATCGCCTCGCCGCATTCCTGCCGGAAATCCAGTAAGCAGCTCTATTCCCTGGTTGATCGTTTCCACCGGGTAAATATTAAACCGCCCTTTTGCAGCAGCCTTGACGATTTCGGGCCTTATCATCAGGTGTTTCATATTCGCAGCCGGTATTAAAACTCCCTGGTCACCGGTCAGGCCCCTTGCCTGACAAATATCATAAAAACCCTCGATCTTTTCATTCACACCGCCAATCGCTTGAACCTGGCCATTTTGGTTAACCGAACCGGTGACGGCCAGAGATTGCCGGATAGGTATTTCCGCCAGAGCTGACATTAGCGCATATAATTCGGCCGAGGAGGCACTGTCGCCATCCACACCGCCGTAGGATTGTTCAAACACAATGCTCGCCCACAACGACATTGGAATATCGGGTGCGTAGGTTGCGGCAAGAAAGCTTGACAAAATGAGCACGCCTTTGGAATGCAACGGGCCACCAAGTTTGGTTTCCCGCTCGATATCGATTACCTTGCCTGAACCCATGCGCACCCGTGCGGTAATGCGCGAGGGCCGGCCAAAACTATAATTTCCCAAACTTATTACCGAAAGACCATTCACTTGACCGATGGTTTCGCCCGCGGTGTCAATAAGAACAATGTTACGATCGATAAGCTCATGGCTGCGTTCGCGAATCCTATCGGCCCGATTTATCTGCTCATTTACAGCACGTTCGATATCTCCAGCAGCGATGCGTCGGTGTCCTGTTTCTGCCGCCCAGAAGTCTGCTTCACGCAACAGATCCGCTAGTTGACCAACCCGCAGCGATAACCGTTCAGCATCCTGAGAAAATCTGGCGGCTTCATCTATTACCCTGGCAACACCTGAGGCATTAAGCGGTCGCAGTTTTTCTCTTTTTGCAATCGCCGCAATCAGGCGGGCATAAAGAGCGACATTTTCTTCTGACCTTTCTAACTCTTCATCAAAATCTACTTCAACTTTGAACAGATCGGAAAAATCCGTATCAAGCGAACACAACAGATAATAAAGAAGCCTCTCGCCGATCAGAACAACTTTAACTTTAAGAGGGATCGGCTCCGGCTCCAGCGAAATTGTACTGGTAACGCCAAGCTGCTCAGCGGCGGAGATTATTGTGACCGATTTGCTGCGCAGCGCCCTTTTTAAAGCCTCCCAGGAGAACATTTCACTAAGGATCTTGCGGGCATCAACAATAAGATATCCCCCATTTGCCTGGTGCAGAGCCCCGGGGCGGATCATTGTGAAGTCGGTTATCAAGGCGCCAAATTGAGAAATATGTTCGATACGCCCGACCAAATTCGCCAATGTCGGGTGGTCCTCGCTCACCAGGGGCGCGCCTTTCCGGTCGCCGTCATTATCATTGTTGACCATCACATTAACCAGATAACGGTTAAATCTCGGGTCAGCCGTTTGCACTTCGGGATTGTGTGGAAAAGCGCTGGCAGTTTCAGCCTCAGTTTGTTCGAGAAACAACTCAGCATGCTCAATAAGGTCTTCACGGACTTCAACAAGGCGTTTTTGTATGACCTCAATCCGGGCAAAACGGCCCGCAACGGTTTTAATCGAGGTATCGACCACCACACCGGTGAGTTCAGCATTAAGGTTGCGGATCTTATCGCGGTGTTGTTTTTCCAGTTGAGGAATTTGCTCTAACGCACTCGCAAGGTCTTTCTGCAATTCTCCAATTTTTTCCTCAATGACACGGCGCTTGGCTTTTGGCAGTGCATTAAAAACCTTTGGTTTGATAACCTGACCTTTGTGCATGGGGGCAAGGGCAAACCCCATCGGAGTTCGCATAATTCCGACTTCCTGCGCCTCGGCCTTCTGGCGAAGTTCTTCCAGTGTGCGCTCTTGCTTTTCCTCCAGTTCAGCGTCAATCACCCGGCGTTTTTCCCGATATTCGTCGGATTGGAAAAGTGCGGGTATGGCAACGCGCAAGTCATCAACAAGTTCCGCCATGGAATTGCGAAACTTAGCCGCTACACCCGGCGGTAATTGAATTGCCTGAGGATGATGGGCGGATTTAAAGTTAAATACATAAACCCAGTCGTCAGGTGCCACCTCATCCTTTGCTTTTTTTGACAGATACGACAAAACTGCAGTATGCCGCCCCGTCCCCTGCGGTCCAAGCGCAAATAAATTATATCCTGGCTGGTTTATTTCAGTGCCAAAACGAATTGCATTAAAGGCCCGCTCCTGTCCGATTAGCGTATCGATGGGTTCAAGTTCATTGGTGGATTTGAAGCCTAAGGAACGTGGGTTACATGACGCTCGAAGGGCGGCAGGCTTGATGGGTTTGACCGGACCGAAGCCGGATTTTTTACGCGGTGCCATTACAGAACATCTCGCTTTCTTGCATTTTCACCAGCAATAATATGCTAATTTTACAGCCTCGGGTACCTTGATCTGGATCAAGGCTCAAAAGCTCTACGCAACTAGGTTTAAGCAATGACCATGAATAATGAACCTTCTCCTGGCCAACCTGCAACCGACCAGCCAGAACTGAAAAGGACGCTCAACCTTCCTCTGCTGGTATTCTACGGGCTCGGCACAATGATCGGTGCGGGAATTTATGTCCTCGTCGGTGCAGCAGCGGGCCGCGCGGGAATTTATGCCCCCATGGCCTTTATCGCAGCGGCTATCGGCATCGCCCCGACCGCTGCCTCTTATGCCGAACTCGCCGGTCGATTTCCCGTTAGCGCTGGTGAGGCAGCCTATGTACGGGGCGGTTTTAAATCACGCGGCATGTCAATACTAACCGGATGGCTGGTTATTATCTCAGGCATTGTGGCTTCAGCAGCAATAGCCATCGGTTGTGCCGGTTATATCCGCACATTTTTTGATATTCCTCAGCCAATTGTTGTGACCGGGGTCATTGTCACCATGGGGTTGGTTGCCATATGGGGGATATTGGAATCCGTATTGATTACGGCACTGTTCACTATTATCGAAGCCGGCGGACTGATCGTTTTAATTGGCCTTGGATTTTTCAGCGACAGTGATT
Organism: Hyphomicrobiales bacterium; assembly: GCA_021775515.1. Lineage (GTDB taxonomy): Bacteria > Pseudomonadota > Alphaproteobacteria > Rhizobiales > JAJFHR01 > JAJFHR01. Next base: position 8,147 of record JAJFHR010000250.1, read on the forward strand.
TTGTCGCCCGGATACCTGATACCCTGCCCCCTCTCGACGATCTTTTGATCTGGGGGGGCATTGCCAATGCCGGTCTGCTTGCAGTTTTTGCCTTTATCGGCTTTGAAGACATGGTCAATGTGGCGGAGGAAACCAAGCGCCCGCAAATAACTCTTCCCTGGGCAATTCTCCTGACACTGGGCATTACAACCATACTCTACACCCTGGTAACCACTGTTGCAGTACTCACCGTGCCGCCGGACGAACTGGCAAAATCCGAAGCGCCGATCAGCATGGTTTATGAAAAGCTTACTGGTACTTCGCCAGTGGTTATCAGTGCCATCGCCGTATTCGCCACTTTGAACACCATACTGGTTCAGTTCATCATGGCCTCCCGGGTGGTTTATGGAATGGCCCGCCAGGATACGATGCCGAGGATTTTTGCCGGCGTAAATCGCCACACAAGGACACCCCTTCTGGCAACAATCGCCGTCGTCATCGCATCTCTTTCTCTGGCGCTAGCCATCCAGCTTGAGCAACTCGCAGAACTGACTTCACAATTTGTGCTGGTCATTTGGGTACTGGCAAATGGTGCGCTGATTTTGCTCAAACTGCGAGGCGACCCTGCACCTGCCAACATATTTATCGTACCCCTTTGGGTCCCGGTTGCCGGATTGTTATTTGGTTTGGCATTTATCGCAATTTCGATCCTGGGTTGAGATTATGACC
>JAJFHR010000026.1 GCA_021775515.1 Hyphomicrobiales bacterium
AGTCGACATGCGTCGATCAAGTTCACCCCTGCCTTAGAGATAGACTGCTTTTGCGGCAAGTCCTCCAGACAACTCCCCCCAGAAAAGAACTGGAACATTCCTGGCCAGATTGCTCAGGTCTGGCGAACGGCCGAGCCCCAATCTGGATATAGCCCTAACCCTATCCACTTTGGGTTTTTCACGCAAGTTAAGCTCACAATTCGTCGGAAGGAGAAGGGGGCTCCGGGCGCAGTGAGCGCCAGATGCTTATGATGGCGAAATATACCGAGGCCATAACCCATAGCCAGAAAAGCAGAGGAGAGGCTTCCTGGGCCTTGTTTACACTTGGAGAAATGAGTACCAGCCGCAATGAGGTTGCCGCCCACAGCACCGTCATGGGGACGGTGATCGTGCGCCATTCTCTAACCCTCAGCGGATGCACGACCTTCAGGGGTACAAACGTCAACATGGCCAAGATTGCGATGATACCCAAGTTGATCCAGGGGTCGGTTTGAAGAACATGAAAATATAAAACCGGCAGGTTCCAAAGAGCCGGGAACCCGACAAAATAATAGTCCGAGGTTTTAATGCCAACATTGGAAAACGTATAACAAGACACCGCCATAATACCGGCAGCTGTTATGGTTTCCCAGCCTGGTGGCACAACGCCGAACCAGTAGATCATCAGTGCCGGTACAGCAACATAGTTGAAAAAATCAATGACATTATCCAAGGTTGTGCCGTCAACCTGAGGGGTGAATTCTTGAACCTTGACCCGCCGGGCCAGGGAGCCATCAATTCCATCAACAAACAAGGCGAGGCCCAGCCACATGAAGGCGGCAATTTTATCGCCCTCAAGAATGGCGACAACCGCCAGAAATCCCAACACAATTCCTGATGCCGTAAAGGCATGGACAGCCCAGGCGGCGGCAACTTCCTTCTTGTGATGTCTCGTCGACTGGTTATCCATTTAAACGACGGCTCTGCGGTCACTGCTCCAGTATCAAGAAGGTATAGTCTAGTTCAGCTCAAAGCAGAATGGCAATCCCACAGATGTTGCTAATTATGCCGACGGTTCTGCACGAGGTTTAGGGCCCCAATTTCCGGATAAACTGGGAAAATTACTGAAATGAGCTAATTTTCAGCGGCTTTAGAGGCATTTGGGACCTTGAGCTTTAGGAGGGCGCGCTGAAAAAAGAGCGGATAAATTTCCTTGCACGCATTCCATTTGTGCTATAAATAAAACATATCGTTTGTTTTATAGAACTTTTCCGGAAAGCAGTACATTGGAATTTTCTCCTCAGACCATTACCGTATTAGGAGGCCTATTGATTGGCCTGGTGATTGGAAGTGTCGGCCGGGCGACAAGGTTTTGTACTTTTTGCGCGGTCCGGGATGTGGTCAAATATGGAGATGCCTTGCGGGCCCAAAGTTGGGCCATGACAATAGCGGTTGCTCTTATCGGTGTTCAAGTATTGCAGATAACCGAGTTTGTCGATCTTAGCGAAAGTATATATCTGTCCGACAGTTTCGGGTGGGCCGGGGCGATTATTGGCGGTTTGATTTTCGGTGTGGGAATGGCACTGGTTGGGTCGTGCGGATTTAATCTAGTTATTCGCTCCGGAGCTGGAGACATGAAAGCAATCATTGCCATGCTGGTTATGGCGTTGTCTGCCTATATGGCTGCCCGGGGCATTACCGGGCTTGCCCGCGCCGTATTGATTGAACCTTTGGCGGTTGATCTATCAGATACCGGCGGCCAGGGCCTGCCAACCATCATCGGCAATCTGACCGGATTTGACAATACGACCCTGCGGCCGATTATTTCGGTTGTACTGGCCGGAAGCTTGATAATCTGGGCCTTGCAAAAAACACAGGTGCGTCACGCCATTCGTTTTTTTGCTCCAGCCGTTGCCATCGGTGCCATGGCTGTGGCCGGATTTGCGGTAACTGGTAATCTTGGTGTGGATGATTTTGAACCCCAAGCGGTTCAATCCGTCAGCTACATTATGCCGACTGGTAATTCTGTGCTTTATCTCCTGACTTTCACGGGGGCCACGATAAATTTCGGTATTGCGCTGATTGGCGGGACGTTGTTGGGAGCATTTCTGGTGGCAGCGCTGAAACGTGACTTTGCCGTCCAGACTTTTGAAAGTCCGGAAGAGACTTTTCGTGTTCTTATCGGCGCTTTTTTAATGGGATTGGGTGGCGTAATTGCCCTCGGCTGTACCTTTGGTCAGGGCATAACCGGTGTTGCGACCCTTTCCGCCGGATCGTTTTTGGCCACATTCGCGATTATTGCCGGGGCCGGTTTGACCGTGCTCGCCTCGTCAACAAAACTCGCTGGAAAAACCGCCGACTTGTCCAGGCAGATGTAAAGATCAGGGGCCGCGCGCTTGGATAGGCTCTTCGTCCTGATGCCATTGACTGGCGAAGTTGAGCATTTTATTGACCCAGGGCAGCAGCAGGTAGGCGGGCAGCCCAAGAATAAACGTGAGAATGAAAAAGTCGGCATAGCCGAAGTTTTCAGCCCCGTAGCCGCCGGCCCAACCAGCGACCGCCCGGCTGAGGGCAAAAATGGAAGATAATACTGCATATTCAGTCGCCGCGCGCTTTTTGTTAACAATTGCCATGAGGAAGGCAAGAAAGGCGCCGGTGCCGAGCCCCTGGGTGAATGATTCAACTGCACTGGCGGAATATAGCAGCACCCGATGCTCGAAAATTATGGGTAATACCGTTTCAGTGT
>JAJFHR010000251.1 GCA_021775515.1 Hyphomicrobiales bacterium
GCAAGGCAAAAGATGAATGATCGGCGGTGTAGATCAGGTCGCAGGACAAAGCCAGTTCAAAGCCGCCGCCGACGGCCATGCCATTAACCGCTGCTAGGACCGGCTTGTTGAGGTCTCTTAATTCCTGTAGTCCGGCAAATCCGCCAACGCCATAATCGCCGTCAACTGCATCGCCGTCGGCGGCAGCTTTGAGATCCCAGCCGGCGGAAAAAAACTTATCGCCAGCGGTGGTTATGATGGCTACCCGCATTTTTGGATCATCGCGAAACTCTTTGAAGGTCTCGCCCATCAACCGGCTGGTCTCCAGATCAATCGCATTGGCCTTTGGCCGGTCCAGGGTGACTTCAAAAATACCGCCTTGTTTTCGCACCGTGACGACATCACTCATTATTCCCGCTCCCAAATTTGATTAAGGCGTCAGCTGCCACCGCGCCACATCCGTGTGCACACACGATTAGTGGATTGATATCCAGTTCGCTCAACTGCCCGGCATTGAGGGCGGCAAATTCCTGTACCGCCTTGATCGTTGCAATAGCGGCAGGCAGGTCAGCCTTGTCGCTGCCGCGAAACCCGTCGAAAAACACCGAGCCTTTTAAGGCCCGCAACGCCTGCTCAATTTCCTCATCGTTTGACGGCAGCAACATGGTCTGGCTGTCCTGTAACACTTCTACCATCGTACCGCCTGTGGCAATGGTCATAACCAGTCCAAATTGATCGTCGCGAACCAATCCCACCAGCAACTCTACTACGCCGTGTTCAATCATCGCCTCAACGTAGATTTCCTCGCTCAATTCTTTAAGCTCGGCTGTTGCTTTGCGGACGGCTTTTATATCACCCAGATTTAATCGAACGGCATTGTGCTCGCTCTTATGAGCGATGCCAAGCGCCTTGAGCACAACTGGAAAACCGATTTTTTCCACCGCAGCGGCAATCTCATCGGTCCCCCTTAACTTTTGACCGGTCGGGATCTTTATTCCGCAGCGGGACAAGAGTATTTTTGCTTCAGCTTCGTCAGGCACATGATTGTTTGAACAGTTTACCCGCGAGGACGCCATGACGGCCGCGGGAGATGGTTTTGCCCAGGCCTGTCCGATGGTGGCAGCAGCTTCAATTGCCTCAAGAGTTTCATCAATACCGCACATTGGTGCAATGTTGCGGGCGATCAAATCGCTTGCCTGGTCTTCACTGAGGTTTTCCGGCAAGGTGGAGACAATCGCTGATTTTGCCCCGGTCTTTCGGCAGGCTGTTTCAAAAGCATCAACGGTTATCCACCAGTCTTGCGCGCTGCATCTATCAGGACGGGGAAAATCCAAAACCAGGCAGTTAAAATCAAATCCCGCGTTCAACATGCCGGTAAAGGTTGTCTCCAGCCTATCCCGGTTCCCCCAAATATATGTGTGATAATCAAGCGGATTATCAACAGTCACCAGCGCGCCCAGTTGCGCCTCGATAGGGCGTTTTTGCGCCGCCGGGAGTGGTGGAAAAAAGACCTTGCGGCCAAAACATGCATCAGCCATCAAACTGGCCTCGCCGCCGGAACAACTCATGGAACTGATGGAAAAACCCCCAAGAGGACCGGTGACATGCAACAGCTTCAAGGTTTCGAGGAACGTGGGAATTGTTTTAACCCGCGCAATTCCGAGCCGTTTCAGGAAAGCCTCGGCGGCAGCGTCTGAGCCCGCCAATGAGGCGGTGTGGGTAAAAGATGCGTGGCGCGCCTGCAGGCTGCGACCAATTTTCATCGCCACGACCGGTTTTTTTAATGCCCTTGCCCTCTTGGCGACGGCTTCAAAACCGCTGATGGAATCAAATCCTTCGATATGTAACCCCAAAGCGCTCACGCGCTCATCCTCAAGCAGGCTCAACGCTATTTCAGACAACCCGGTTTGAGCTTGATTGCCAGCAGTCAAAACATACGAGACGGGCAGCCCCCTTTTTTGCATCGTCATGTTAATGGCGATGTTTGATGACTGGGTGAGGATGGCAACACCCTTTTGCCCGGCAGCTAAACGCCCGCCGCCATGTTGATCGGGCCACAGGGCAACTCCATCGGCATAATTAAGCAGGCCATAACAATTGGGCCCGATTATCGGCATGTGGCCCGCCGCAGTGACAAGGGCGCATTGAAGATCGGCTCCTGTCGAACCGGTTTCGGAAAAACCCGACGCATAACAAATTGCCCCTCCGGCATTTCTCCGCCGCAGCGCCTCGACAATGGCGACAGTATGTTGCCGGTTGATACCGATAAATGCTGCATCCGGTGAAGATGGCAGGGCCTCGATTGTCTTATAGGCCTTTAGGCCACATATCTCTTGCTTGCTTGGGTGCACTGGCCAAATTTCACCGGCAAAACCAAGGGCAATACACTGCTCCACGACTGCTTTGGCTTGCCTGCCACCAATAACAGCAATTGATTTCGGCCGCAGCAGACGGTCGAAATTACGCCCTCGCCCCTCGCCTTCCATGTCAGCAGCCTAACGGACGCAAGAGCTCGCGCGATATGATGTGACGTTGAATTTCCGAAGTGCCGTCCCAAATTCTTTCCACCCGGGCATCGCGCCAGAACCGTTCCAGCGGCAGATCATTCATCAGGCCCATGCCGCCGAAAATCTGAATGGCTTCATCGGTGATCCGAGCCAGCATTTCTGTTGCATTTAACTTGGCGCTAGCAATCTCGCGGTTGGCCGGCAGTGAAGCGTCCAAGCGCCAGGCAGCAGACAATGTCAACCAGTCGGCGGCATCAATCTGGGTGATCATATCGGCAAGTTTGAACGACACACCCTGAAACCGGCCGATTTTTTCCCCGAACTGTTCGCGCTCAGCTGCATATTCAAGCGCATAATCAAATACCCGCCGGGCCCGGCCGACACAGCTTGCCGCCACCGTCAGTCTGGTTCCGTATAGCCATTCATTGGCGATTTCGAAGCCGCGATGAAGGCCGCCAAGGATTTGCGAAGCCGGGATGCGGCAGTCATCAAACGTCAAAATGCAATTTTGATATCCCCGGTGGCTGACGGAAGAATAGCCATCTTTAATTTCAAAACCGGGTGTGCCGCGATCAACCAAAAAACAGGTAATTTTTTTCTTTTTGCCGCGCGGTGTTTGATCTTCGCCGGTAGCAACAAAAACAATAATAAAATCAGCAATATCGGCATGAGAGATAAAGTGCTTTGTACCGTTGATGATCCAGTCATCGCCACTTTGGCGGGCTGAACATTTCATGCCCCGCACGTCGGAGCCAGCCGCCGGTTCGCTCATGGCCAGCGCGTCAAATTTTTCCCCACGCACGGCCGGAAACAAGTAGTGTTCGCGTTGGTCGCCTTCGCAAGCCAGCAAAATGCCTGAAGGCCGGCCAAAAAATACACCAAGCGCCATGCTCGCCCGGCCCAGTTCTCTTTCAAGCAAGGTAAAATCAAGGTGATTTAGACCGCCGCCGCCGATGTCTTCGGGCATATTGGCGGCAAAAAACCCCAATTCCAGACATTTTGCCTTGATCTCCTGACCGAGTTCGGGGGGAACAAATCCCTTACGCTCAACTTCAGCCTCATGCGGATATAGCTCCTTTTCAACAAAACTCCGCACGGTATCAACAATCATCTGCTGTTCGCTGGAAAGATTAAAGTCCATTTCACCCGTCCCTTTGCTCAGCCTTCAGGTGTTGTTCGTAGGCAGCAAGGGTTTGACCTGCACCCCAGTTGTTATTTTTCAATACCTGCAAAATTCCCACCAGGTTGTCATCGCGGATACGTTCGAGCTCGCGGATGGAATAACGACCGGATTGCTCATCCGATTGAGCGGCGATGGTTTCGGTCAACTCCTCGGTAAGGTCGGGCACGTCGGTCAGTTTGGTCCACGGCCATTTTAAACAGGGACCGAACTGGGCAATAAAATGTTTCATGCCCGCCTCACCGCCGGCGATCCGGTAAGTTTCAAACAGCCCCATTTGCGCCCACCGCAGGCCAAAGCCGTAGCGGATAGCATCATCGATTTCTTCAGTTGTAGCGATGTCATCCTTAACCAGCCACAGCGCCTCGCGCCAAACGGCTTCGAGAAGGCGATCGGCAATAAAAGCTTCAATTTCTTTGCGCACATGTAGCGGGTGCATGCCCAGATTTCGATAAATCTCTTTTGCTTTTTCAATCGTTTCAGTGCTGGTCTGCTTGCCGCCGACCAGTTCAACCAGGGGCAACAAGTAAACCGGGTTGAATGGATGAGCGACCAGAAATCTTTCGGGATGAGATAGACCCTGCTGTAGATCGGTTGGCAAAATACCCGACGTGGACGAGGCAATAAGGGCTGCAACCGGCGCGCGGGCCTCGATTAGACGATATACTGATTGTTTTATTTCGAGTTGCTCGGGCACCGCTTCGACTATTAGGTCGGCATCAATGACAGCATCTTCAACGCTGGCGCAAAACCTCAGTTTTCCGGGAGAGAGCTTCGGCGCACTGCTCAGCTTGCTGGCAGCAATTTCAGCATTGGCTAATACGGCGTGAATTTTTTTCTCGGCATCGTTGGCTGGATCATACACGCGGACATTTACGCCGTTTTCCAGCAACCGAGCGACCCAGCCGCCGCCAATAACCCCGCCGCCAATAACGGCTGCCTTGGTGATCATGACGCCCATCGCTTTTGCAGTTTGAGTTTTTGCCTCACGTCGGCGGGACTGAGAACATTATATCCCATGGATGTGGCAATGGTGACGGCGCGGTCAACGAGGTCGCCATTGCTTGCCAATTCACCTTTTGCCAGCCAGAGATTGTCTTCCAGACCGACCCGGATATTACCACCGGCAAGAGCTGCAAGGGCTACATAAGGAAACTGATTGCGACCGATGGAAAAAGCGGAAAATATCCAGTCATCCGGCAGGTTTTGCATTAACGCATTGAACGTCGGCAAATCGTCAGGTGCCCCCCAGGGGATGCCCATGCACAGCTGCACGACAACCGGATCATCAATCAGGCCTTGGCTTTTCAGCCACTTGGCCAACTCAAGATGGCCGGTGTCGAAAATTTCAATTTCAGGCCGCACACCGAGACTTTGGATCTGGCGGGCCATTTCTTTCAACATCGACGGCGTGTTGGTCATGACATAATCACCCTCGCCAAAATTCATCGTGCCGCAATCAAGCGTGCAAATTTCCGGCAACAGGGCTGCAACATGGGC
>JAJFHR010000252.1 GCA_021775515.1 Hyphomicrobiales bacterium
ACACAAAAACTAGGAGAAATGCGCGCCATGGCCCTGAGCATGCTGGCCTCGCCCCTTAGCGCAGAACAGGCCGAAAAATGGGGGCTGGTCTGGGAGGTCTATGATGATGAAATTTTTATGGAGCAGGTGATTTCTCTGGCCACACATCTTTCGCATCAGGCCACACAGGCCTTAAGCCTGATTAAACAGGCAATTCATCAATCCTCGACCAACTCCTATGCCGATCAACTCGACCTCGAACGCCGCCTGCAGAAACAGGCCGGCAAGACAAATGATTTTAAAGAAGGTGTCGAAGCATTTTTGCAAAAACGAGCACCTAATTTTACCGGCAAATAAAGAGGTAATTCAATAATGTTTGCGGCAAATTATCGTGAAAAGATCAATTCAGCTCAAGCACCAGAATTTTCTTGAACAAGTCATTCTGCTGGCCCAAATATAGGGTAGTGTAATAAAGATCAAAGAGGACCTTGATCATGAAACCGGATGTCAAAACTTTTTTCCACGACGGAACCAATACTTTCACTCATATCGTGAAAGACCCGAATTCATCGTCAGCTGCAATCATAGATCCTGTATTGGATTATGAGTCCTCATCCGGTAAAACCTCAACAGTTTTTGCCGACAAAATTTTGACCTACGTGAAGAGCAATAATCTCAACGTCGAGTGGTTGCTGGAAACCCATATTCACGCAGACCACTTGACGGCGGCACCTTACCTTAAGGAAAAAACCGGTGCGAAAACTGGCGTAGGCGCCCACATTTCGGATGTTCAGGAGACCTGGAATTCCATTTTTAACTACCATGAGGGCATGGAGACCGATCCGAGCATATTTGACCAGTTGTTTGACGACGGCACCCGTTTCAAGATCGGCTCGCTCGAAGTTGAAGTACTTTATACGCCCGGCCACACAAACGTTGACATTACCTACCTAATCGGTTCTTCAGCTTTTGTCGGAGATACGCTTTTCATGCCTGATTATGGCACCGCCCGGACTGATTTTCCCGGTGGTGATGCCCGCACTCTCTACAGATCAATCAAGCGGCTGTTGTCGTTGCCCCCCGAAACGGTGATTTATCTATGTCATGATTACCTGCCCAAAGGCCGTGATGAATATGTCAGCACCACTACGGTTGCAGAGGAACGCGAAAAAAATATCCACATCTCCAAAATGAGCGAGGACGAGTTTGTTGAAATGCGGGAAAGTCGTGACAGCACACTTGCAACACCAGCACTTCTTTACCCCTCTATACAAGTCAATATTCGCGCTGGTGAAGCCCCGCCGCCGGAAGAAAACGGTGTTTCTTATGTGAAGATTCCAATTTCTACGGCTACGTCATGAAAATTAACCCATGAGCGTCGAGCCTCGTGTGAGCAATCAATCGCTAACGGGAGCCGGCCGTCTGTTCTCCCGCCCTAAAATAGTAGCGATCACTGGCTTGTTATGCCTCGTTGCTCTGGGGTGGATTTATCTTGGATTAATGGTCGCGCAAATGGTTCCGCATTTGGATATGAGCGACGCCGGTCCGGGAATGGGGATATTTAATCGCATTTCCCAATGGGTTGATCTTGGCGATTTTAATCGTGCGGTCATCGCGATAATTCCAGGCGCCGGATTGCTGCACATTACGAGCCTGGGAATGGGATGGTTTACCACCGCCGGTTTTCTTACGCTTATGTGGACAGCGATGGCCACCGCTATGATGGTGCCTACGGCAGCCCCGATGATTTCGTCATATTTACAAATATGTGAAACCGCTGCGGCAAAGTCTATCCGTACGGTATCTCCGCTTGTGTTGATCGCCGGGTATATTTCAGTGTGGATTGCTTTTTCCATAACCGCGGCGCTGGCCCAAACCGCGATGATGTATGTTTCAATAATTTCCCCTGCCATGGTCGCATCCCACAAAGGGCTGGCCGCGCTGTTATTAATTTTTGCCGGAATTTATCAGTTCACCGAACTAAAACAGGCATGTCTCAACAAATGCCGCTCGCCTTTGTCTTTTTTCTTTGCAAACTGGAGCGACAGAACCGGTGATATTTTCAAACTTGGCCTCAGGCAGGGAGTGTTCTGTCTGGGATGTTGCTGGGCATTGATGTTGATTATGTTTGTGGCCGGTGTCATGAATGTTATCTGGATGGTGTTATTGACAGTTTTGATGGTGGCGGAAAAAACCGTTACCCAGGCAGACCCACTAAGACGAATTGCTGGTTTTGGACTAATTGCCTGGGGTGCATTATTGGGTGGTGCACAGTTATTATAATTTTTGGGTCTCGTATTTTACGCCACGAGGGAAATAAAGGAGAAAACGACTAGTGATTGAAACATGGCATCTCAAGGGCGAGCTCATGTTGAGCTGCAGCTGCGACGTTTTCTGCCCCTGTGTGATTTCGCTTGGCAAACATCCGCCAACGGAGGGAAGTTGTCAGGGCTGGGCTGGAATCAGGATAGACGACGGGCGTTATGGCGATGTTGATCTCACTGGCCTCAATGTCGGGTTGCTGCTCGATATCCCCGGAGCCATGGCGCGAGGCAATTGGACGGCTGGAGCCTACATCGACGAACGTGCCAGTATTTACGCCTTAAAAGCGCTAACAAAAATATTTTCCGGTAGCGCCAAGGGCTCAACCGGCCTGTTATCGATTTTAGTCGGCCAGTTTCTCGGCGTATTTCAAGTGCCGGTTGAATATGAAAATGACGGAGAAATTAGACGGTTTAATATTCCCAAAACGATTTCTGGCGAAATTCACCCGATACCGGGCAGACGTAAAGACGAAAACGTGGTCGTCACGAATTCGGGTTACTGGATTGCGCCGGAAATTATCGTGGCAAAAGCACATACCAGTCGGGTGAGAGCAAAAAACCGGGTATGGGATTTTACCGGAAAAAGCGCTGAAATCTGCATGATAGACTGGTCCGGGCCTTAAGCTGCAAACACACAAACACTCAGTCTGCCGTTTAAAAACGACTTGCCGCACCTTTTTGTTTTGGCAGGTATCTTCTGCGTGGGTAATTTCCCGGCCTTGTCACTCAACATCTGTAACGGTAGAATAAACTTCATTACAGCTTCTTCCTGGGGTTTTTGCCGGTAACTTCATGTTTTCCGGTGTGTTTTTCTTTTGACAAAAGGGGGGCTTCAGGAAATGGAATACATCATTCGCCTAATCAAAATTCTATCGATCAGCCTGATCGCCATGGGTTCTATTGCTCAGGCAGAGGAGAAATCTTTATATGAGCGTTTGGGGGGCAAACAGGCGATAACCGCTGTTGTTAGCCAATTTGTCGATTTCAATAATGCCGATAAGGTTATTGCCAGCCGCTGGGATCCGGAAAATGTTGATAACCTGAAACTCTATCTTACCGAACTGGTCTGCAAGGCATCGGGGGGCCCGTGCATCTATACCGGTCAACATATTGATGTTGCCCACGCTGGCCTTAATGTCACCAACGAGGAATTTGATCGCGTGGCCGCCAATCTTGCCAGGGCATTGGACAAATTCAATGTGCCGGTAAAAGAAAAAGGCGAGCTTTTGACCATCGTCGGCTCCCTGAGAGGCGAGGTTGTCGGTAAATAGGCAGCATCACTAAAGCGTGTCAAATGAATCCAAAAAACGGAGACACGCTTTAGCCATAACGACACAATCTAATCGGTGCTGCCGGGACGCAGGGCAGGTGTTTTTTGCGGTGGCCGGGCACGGGCGAATTCCGGCGCTAAATCTATAGCGGGGTTTTCATCAAAAAAGTTGAAGGGCCTCAGCGTAAACCCATGCCACATGGTTGGCATCACCGGCCAGTCCTCGACACGAGTAAGATGATTAAATCCGATTGTCGGCCACACCACAATATCGGTATTTGATATATCCTGCGCTGGTGCAATCCAGTCGGGCAGGCCATCGCCGCCTTTTGACTGGTTGGGGAAGTCTCCGGCGGCGAAGAGTTCATCTGCCTTATAGGCACTCACCCATAAAGGCTGTGCGGAAAATGCCGCACGCGATTGGGTCGGATCATCGGCCGCCATAATTGATGTCACCCGATCAGGCATTAAAATCTGGAAGCCGGGATTGTGCCCGAGTTTCGTTCGTTTGTTGCTGTTTTCAACAAACCAGTCGCCGGAATTTTTGGATAAGAACGTTTCTTTGCTCTGGGGCGTGCGTTTAAATGTCCACAGGCTGCGGCGCGGATTATCCGGCGCCAACCGTTTGGCTGTGATCTTGCCTTCAAGGAAGGTATTATTTTCGCCATCAACATCTAGGTCGACCCGATAAGAGAAATAATGATCATGAAAGGGCGCGACGCTGTTTGGCGCAACCAGTGTCCCGTAAGCAGCATCTTTAGCCGCGCTTGCCTCCGTCATATTCGAGGTTTTAACGCCCTTGATGGCGATTATACCAGTTGCCCCCACACGCACTTTGATGTTGCCCTTTTGGGTGAAGACCCAATCCAGCGCATAATCATAATTGCCGATGGTCGTGACCATGCGAACAACCAGTTCAACTGCCGCCCTGCTTTCGACATTACGCCCGGCGTTTTCCGCATGGCGCCAGGCCGGATCACCGGTGGCGCGTTCAAAAATGCACATCGCGCGTTCGACCGGAAACACCTTGCCGCTATCGCTGGGAACAATCGCGGTAACGTATACTGCCTGGCGCGGACAATCCTGGCCGGGTCTAAGTGATGAGGCCAAAT
>JAJFHR010000253.1 GCA_021775515.1 Hyphomicrobiales bacterium
GGCTTCTTCGGCACCGGCCCTTTGCAGGACATCGGGATGAGCGCCATGGCCTACAAACCCCGGCACATCGAGTGAATCACTAATGCTTTGAATCAAATCAGGAGAGTTATCGATTACGGTTACGTCGTTTTGTTCAGCCGACAACCGTTCAGCAATACCGAACCCGACCTGACCCGCCCCACAGATGATGACTTTCATGTATAAAATTGCCTCATATACACCCGGCACCCGAGATTTGCTCGCGGTATTATAGGTGCCGTGAAAAACAGTCTGACATAGTCACATCTTTTATGTGACTCTTTTAACCACGGCCACCAGAACTTACGCCCAGCAGCTTGAGCTTTCGATGCAGCGCTGAACGTTCCATACCAACAAAAGAAGCTGTACGGGATATATTGCCGCCAAAACGGTTAACTTGAGAAACAAGATATTCCCGTTCAAAAACTTCACGCGCCTCACGTAAAGGCAAGGCCATCAATACCTCGCCCCCGGCCCCATGAACCGCCGGTGCGGAATTGGAGCCAATTTCCGACGAAAGCATTTTGGCAGTGATTTCCGTAGCGGGATCATCACAGGCCAGAATCATGAGGTGTTCGATATTGTTTCGCAACTGCCGCACGTTGCCGGGCCAATCGTGTGATTGAAGTGCCGCCAAAGCATCATTGCTGATTTTGCGCTTGCCCAAACCGGTGCTGGCAGAGATTTGTTCCATAAAATAGGCGATCAGTTCCGGTATGTCATCTCGCCGTTCAGCCAGTGTCGGAACGGCAATCGGAACAACACTTAGTCTGTGAAAAAGGTCTTCGCGAAAGCGGCCCACCGCTATTTGATCTCTCAGATTTCTGCTGGTAGAGGAGATTATTCTGACATCAACTTTGACCTGAGTATTACCGCTTACCCGGCGAAAGGACTGATCAACTAATACCCGCAGAATTTTTCCCTGTGTTTCCAACGGCATATCAGCAACTTCATCGACGAATAACGTACCGGTGTGAGCTGCTTCAAGAGCGCCAACCTTACCCGCTCCATCTACGCCGTCGCCGGTTCCGAAAAGTTCAACTTCGACATTTTCCGGTGACATCGCAGCAGCATTTAAAACAATAAAAGGAGCCTCAGATCTCTTCGAAACTTGGTGCAACATTCGTGCGGCAAGTTCTTTGCCTGATCCTGCCGGTCCTGAAATCATAATACGGCTTCCAGTCGGCGCCACTCGCTCAATCTGCTGGCGGAGCTGGCGCATGGCACTGGATTGGCCGACGAGCGTAAGCTCACCGCCGGATTTGACCTTTAGCTCTTCATACTCACGTTTGAGCTTGGATACTTCAAGTGCGCGCGCCACCACCAGCATAAGCCGGTCCGCTTTGAAGGGTTTTTCAATATAGTCATAGGCGCCGAGCTGGATGGCCGACACAGCGGTCTCGATATTGCCGTGTCCGCTTATGATGACAACCGGTAAAGTTGGATGAGATTCCTTGATCACTTTAATGACTTCAAGACCGTCCAATCTGCTTCCCTGAAGCCAAATATCCAGAATAACGAGAGCGGGACGGCGTTCGTCAATTGCAGCCAGCGCACTGTCGCTATTGGCTGCCATGCGCGGCTCGTAGCCTTCATCTTCCAAAATTCCGGCGATCAGTTCGCGGATATCTGTTTCATCATCAACAATAAGTATATCGGACGCCATATTTTACCCTTTTGCGCGCACTTGAACTGTTTCTTTTGATCTTGAGGTCTTTTTGGGTGTTTTGGTTTTTTTGTCTGTTTGTTTCTCGGATTTCCGGGTTTCCCTGCCGTTTTTTTTATTTTTCAGCTTGTCTTTTTCAACGATTCCGGGCGGCAACTCGAGGCGGATCATTGCACCACTGCCGTGATCTGCCTTATGTGGCGTATCGAGCAACCGAATTGTCCCTGAATGCTCCTCGACTATTTTCTTGACGATTGCCAGCCCTAATCCGGTCCCCTTATCCCGTGTGGTCATATAAGGTTCAACCAACCTGTGGCGTTTTTCTTTTGGCAGACCGACACCATTATCGATGACATCCAGTAATATGTGGTTCGCGGTTGAATTCAACCGCACCTCTATTTCTCCGCTGTAGGCCGCATCTGCACTTATGTCCTTGCGTGCCTCAATAGCTTCAAGAGCATTTTTCACTAGGTTGATCAGTGCCTGCGTCATTAACCGGCGGTCAATTAGTGCGACTACAGGTTCCTCGGGTAAAGACAGGGATATTTTGACTTGCGAATGACCTACGCGCTGTAACACAACGGCATCTTTGATCATTTTGCACAAATCTTCCGGCTCAAGCACAGCCGAGGGCATGCGGGCAAAAGAAGAAAATTCGTCAACCATACTGCCGATATCACCGACCTGGCGGATGATCGTTTCAGTACATTGTTCAAATACTTCGGGGTTAGATTTGATTTCGCTGCGGTATTTGCGCCGTAATCTTTCTGCCGACAGTTGAATTGGCGTCAATGGGTTTTTGATTTCATGGGCAATTCGCCTGGCGATATCCGCCCAGGCAGAGGTTCTTTGGGCCGTGACAAGTTCAGTGATGTCATCGAAGGTGACAACATACCGGCGCCCTTTGACGCCTCTTTTATCTGTTGTCACCTTAACAAAAAGATTGTGTTCGGTACCATCGCGCGTCAGGGTGACCTGTTGTTCTGATTGCCGCCGCTTGTTCGATAAGGCTTTGGCGATCACATCTGAAAACTCGGGAATGAATTCATCAATTGATTTTCCCACCAGGGATTTTTCGCCAGCCCCGATCATCTCCATTGCAGAATGATTGACCAGAGTGATAACACCGTTGGCATCAACACTTAATATGCCCGCTGAAACACCTGATAGTACAGCTTCTGTAAATCGTCGCCGTTCATCCATTTTCTGGTTGGCATCCACCAGGTCCATACGCTGGGATCGCAGTTGAGTAGTCATTTGATTAAAGCTGCGGCTGAAAGCTGCAATATCACCCTCGGACTTGCGCACCGGCACCTCAACATTCAAATTGCCCTTGGCGACATCCAGAGAAGCAGCAATGAGCCGGCCTATCGGAGCTACTAACCGATCGGCCACCCATAAACCAAACCAGAAGGAGGACAGGAGAAAAATCAAGGCAAGCCCCGTATACATCAGGGCGAAGAGTAATATTCGACTGCTGCGTTGAGCTTCAAGCAGATCGTATTTTGCATATCCCTTGCGGGCATTTTCCAGATGGCCGACAACCTTGGGGTCAACAAAACGGTAGGCATACAAAAAGGCGCCGTTGTAATTTTTTAGCTTTACAAGCGCCCGGACAAGGTTGGTATTCTGGGGTGGAATTACGAGAAGTTCGCCGTTTTTTGCAGTTTCAAA